>JBBQYU010000021.1:0-14554 GCA_038208355.1 Candidatus Moraniibacteriota bacterium | reverse complement strand
GCTCAGGGCATCGAGATAGATATCCTGACCGCTCGTGGGTTATTCCCGGGAGATGTCGAGGTGGTCAGGTTCTGGCTGTATAAGCATGGGTTGGATTTGCCTATCATCGCTGCTGCTCAGCAGGCGAAGATGGGGTTTCTGAATGGACACCGGCTGATGGTGGACGATCAGGCTCATGAACTCGAGTCCATGAAAGATGAGAGAGATTTCCATCGTCTGTTGTTTCGTCAGTGCCACAACGAAAGCGTTTGGGACAATGCCCCGAACCACATGGTGCGGGTCCACAGTTGGGAAGAAGTGGTGGCAATCACCCTCGGTCTCCTCAAGCGGGAATAGCCCCCGAAAAAATGTTTACAAGACGACAAAGAACTTTGTGCCGCGTCACAAAGTTCTTTTTTCTTTTCCCGATCCCCGTTTCTTTTTTATGCGTGCAATCACTTTTGGAATTTTTTGAAAATCTTTGATGAGGGTGGAGCGCAGGCTGCCGTTGTAGAGTGCGGCGGCCGGATGATAGAGGACGAAGAATGTTTGTTCGCCGATACCATCGAGCAGGCGTTGAAATATTTTCCCGTGCACGTCAGAAATTTTTTGGCCAGGTATGAAATGTTCCATGGCGTGCCTACCGAGAGTGACGATTATTTTCGGGCGGATGATTTTGATTTGCGCGTGGAGCCACTCTTGGCAGGCGGCAATTTCTTCTGGCCGGGGATCGCGATTTTCTGGTGGACGGTATTTGACGATGTTGGTGATGTAGACATCTTCGCGTTTCAGTTTGATAGTGTTGAGCATGTCCGCCAGAAATTTCCCCGCGGCTCCGATAAACGGCGTACCGTGGAGATCTTCATTCTTGCCCGGTGCTTCGCCGATGAACACTATGTCAGCCGTAGCACTCCCCTCGCCGGGCACGGCCTGAGTGGCTGTTTCTTTCAGAGTGCAGGTACAGAATTGAACCATGCGAAGATTGAGAGCATTGAGCGTCTCTTGTTTGTCCATAGAAAAATACAGTTTATTTTAAACTACGCTATGGTCCAGCTCTCGGCCGTCTCGACGATTTTTCCCGGCAGCTCGAATCCGCTGGCTAGCTTGTGGCCTCCTCCACCGAACTGATGGGCGATAGCCGAGACGTCTACCCCGTGGTGTTCCATAGAGCGCAGACTGGCGCGTACGATATCGCCGTCACGTTCCGAAAGCACGAGCGCGAATTTGGCATCCGGTACCGTGCTTAAAATTGAGGTCACCTGATAGATATCTTCGACGGACGCATGGCACTCCTCGACATCCTTCTGTGTGACGGCCGTGACTAGCATACCGTTCTTCGGATTGAACTTGGCTTTTTCAAAAGCCTTCCCCCACAGCTTGAGAGCGGAGATATTTTTATTGGTGAAAATGGTCTGAGAAATTTTTGAGAGCGGAGCCCCCTTCTTCATTAGTTCCGAGGCGATTTCCATCACTTGGGGTGATACGCCTCCGTGTTGGAATCCCCCTGTATCGAACAGAATCCCCATGAGGAGCATGGTGGCCATGGACTTGGTGATGGTAGCACCGGTGGCGGTAAAGAAGAGGTAGATGAGTTCGGAAGACGAAGAGTATTCAGGATCAATCATGATGACATCTCCTTTGAGATGGGTATCTGGGTGATGATCAATGAGGACGACTACTTGACTTTCTGACAAAGAATCTCTGAGGGTATCAAAACCACGATCCACACTGTCGCTAGCGATGACCGCGTCATAGCTCTGCAAATCAATTTGGTCTGGATGAAAAAAGGTGGCCTCACGCAGTCCTTTGAGATTATCCGGGAAAGGATTGAAACAGATGATGTCGACGTGTTTGCCCCGGTTTTTGAGATATTCTTCGAGGGCGAGGTTGGCTCCTACAGTATCCGGGTCAGGACGATTGTGTGCCACCAAGAGCACACGCTCTGCTTTAGAGATTACGTATTCCAGTGTGCGAAATTCTGAGTCAAAACGTTGCATAACGTGTGGATAACCCGCTTTTTTGCTTTAAAAGAGTTCTTTCAGGAGTTTTTCTACCTTATCGGCTTCCTGAGCAGTTGTGTCTATTTCAAAGGAAAGTTTGGGCATGGGTTTCATATAAAGCTTGGAGAACAAGACCTTTTGTATTTGTGGCAATTCTTTTTTGAGTGTTTCCACGACATAGTGCGTTTCTTGCTCAGGAAAAACACTAATGAACATGCGAGTATAGCGCAGATCTTTGGAGGTGTCAATCTTGGCAATAGTAATGAGAACCCCCTGTTTGAGGGAGAGTTCTCGTTCCATAATTTCGCCGAGCAGTTGCCGTAAGAGCTCATTTATTTTGGTGACACGAAGAGAGGCCATGAGATTCTTATTAGAAATTGGTGCCCTCGAGAGGAATCGAACCTCTATTTACTCGTTAGGAGTGAGTTGTTCTATCCATTGAACTACAAGGGCGATGCTGTACTGTATCATGTTTCTTTTATAGTATCAATGCCCTACTGTAAAGTAAAATAAAAAAAATCTTCTTGTAAGATTTTTTAAATAAGTGGACCATGCCGGATTCGAACCGGCTGCCTCTTCCATGCCATGGAAGCGCTCTACCAATTGAGCTAATGGCCCAAAGCCACCTCTGTATCATACTGAGTTTTCAGCTTTCGTCAATGGCTTCCTGTGGGTATACAACCCCACCCTTTATTCGCTATAATAGAGGCACTATTGATAAGACGGTTATGAGAGAGACGAAAGAACTCTGTGTTTGGGAAAGGAAGGCCTTCTGGAAAAAATTTCTTTTCAGTCTTTTTCTTTTGAGTATCCCCTTTTCGGTGCGCAAAGTTTTGGTGGTGGTTTTGCCCGAAGGCCAGGTGGGATTCAACGAATATACTGATATTTCCCTTTATCTCTCGGATATTCTTTTCCTCCTCTTTCTCGTCTATTTTGTATTAGAAAACAAAATAGCAGTTTTGTCAATATCCTATTGGCAACGAATGTTCCACGTGGAACATTTGATGCTGTTCATTCTCGCTCCTCTCCCTTTTATCCTTTGGGCGGGTACTTCTATTTTCTGGTCAAAAAGTGAAATACTGACTATTTACTCCCTTTGGAAGCTTTTAGAGGGTTATTTTCTCTATGTCATACTGATTCTTTGGAATGTTCCACGTGGAACATCTGATGAAACCGCTGAAGATCAGAGCAATAAAAAAATGTTCCACGTGGAACATAATGCTCCTCTCAACAATACCGAAAGAAAGTTTACAGCGGAGGAGAATGTTCCACGTGGAACACTCTCACAGAAATGGATGCTTTTCATCAAAAAATGTTCCACGTGGAACACGCTACGGGTGATAATGACCGTCATGATATTTTCTGGCTTTATACAGTCATTATTTGCTATTATTCAGTTTTTACTGCAGAGATCGCTCGGATTTACTTTCTTGAAAGAAAGTGTTTTTTTGGCTTCTGACCACGGTATTGCCAAGATTATACTGGCTCATAATGGCTTAGCGAGAGCTTATGGCTTTTTCCCACACCCTAACGTTCTAGCTGGCTTTTTAGGCATAACCATCCTTTTTACCATAGCTTATCCACTGGTATTCCACAGAAAAATGTTCCACGTGGAACATGCTGAGAAAATGGATACAAATGTTCCACGTGGAACATCAGTGAGGCTGGGTACTTGGTTAAAAGAAAAATGTTCCACGTGGAACAATATTTCAGACACGGGAACTATTTTTCAAAAAATGTTCCACGTGGAACATTCATTGTTAATTTATAGGTCTATCCTGGCAGTTCAGCTGCTCGCCTTTTTGTTCACTTTCTCGAAGTCTGCCATTTTTTGGCTTTTAATAGCGATTATATACATTTTTTATTGCATGTTCCACGTGGAACATGCTGAGAAAATGGATACAAATGTTCCACGTGGAACATTAGGTGGTTTGGGGAGGCGATTTTTATCCATATGTTCCACGTGGAACATGGGGAAGAAAAAGAGCTTGGCGAAAGTACAAATGTTCCACGTGGAACATTTCGTTCCTATTCTTGCCCTTATTATTGTTGTAACAGGGATATTATTTTTTTTCCATGAGGTTGATTGGCAATACTTTCTCCGGCAACCGCTGCAAGAAAGACTCTTTTTAAACCAGGAGTCATATGGTGTTTGGCAGTTGAGTCAATATCGTGGAATTGGGCTGGGCCAGTCAGTTTTAGTGATGCCAGACTTTTTCAGTGAAAAGTTGTTATGGTGGCAATTACAGCCTATACATAACATTTTTCTGCTTGTCTTGGCAGAGACTGGGTTCATAGGATTGCTTCTTTTCTTCCTTTTCTTTTTTGTATTTTTTGATGTTCCACGTGGAACAATATATAAGTATGGGAAAAAATGTTCCACGTGGAACATATGGAACATCTTGAAAAAGATACAGATGTTCCACGTGGAACATACTGTGCCTCTCAATAATGTTGAGACAAAGTATACAGGGGAGGAAAGTGTTCCACGTGGAACATTTCGAGAGGAAAGGGTTCTTCCGGTTTTCTTATCTGCTATTATTTTATTTGTACTGGGTGTTTCCTGTTTTGATCACTACTTCTGGGATATTCAACAGGGTCAGATTCTTTTATGGCTTTCTCTTGGTATTTTTGCTGCAACGAGGATTCGTTTGAGCATTGACAAATAGATTATAATATTGTGTAGTATATTTTTGATACCAGATCTTTATTAGGTGGAAATGAAAGGGGATGTTTTGGTATAGGGAAAACATGTTAGATAATGACCGGGTTTTCTAAGAAGCAGCAAGAGAGAAGGATTGGAATTCTTTGAAAAGAGTTCTGGGACTCTCTGATTTCGAATGAGAGAGAAGGTCTTGATTACGTCTTCATTTTTAAAAATATTTTTTGAAGGAGTTTTTTGAGAAGGTTAATCTGGAAAGGTGGAGAATTATTTTTGGTATTGTTGAAAAAAAATGATATAATCGAAGCATGTTTGAAGTCAGTTCAAATATCTTTTGAGTGATGTTTGAAACGTGTTTGCTTGGTGGAAGAAAATAAAAAAGTATCGCTATGGGTCGGAATATTTTTGGAAGTATTTCTCAAACGAATGCGCGAGTCTCGCTGTTTCTTTTTTTGGCGCTCTTTGGTTTGAGCGCTTCGTTTTTTGTTTTTGCTGATGACACTACTAGTGCGAATAGTATTTTTCAGGACTCCGATCAAGACGGGTTGAGCAATGAGGAAGAGGCTTTGTATGGGACTGATCCTTTGAATAAAGATACGGATGGTGATGGTTATTCTGATGGTGTGGAAGTAGAGAGTGGTTATGATCCGCTCAAGCCATCACCGGGCGATAAATTGGACACCACTTCTCAGGCAGTAACATCCCCGACCTCTGTTGTCACGGATGGCAGTCAAACCATGACTGATCAGGTGTCTTCCGAGATTGCCAACATGGTGCAGAATAATGGTACCGGCGAAGACGTGACGCTGCAATCAATCAATGACGCGGTGCAGAAAGTGATGAGCGGTACGGCTGATGAGGAGATTGTTCTCCCTGATGTGAATATGGATGATATCAAAATCAAACCCATTTCTAAGAAATTGAAGGGAGAGGAGAAGGCGGCTAAAGAAAAAGAGCAAGCCATTGAATATCTGACGGTGATGGCTTATATATTGGCCAATAATTCTCCCAAAACATTTCATTCAGAGAATGAACTGGGCTCTGTTATGTCTTCATTAGCAACAGATTCGCTTTCTGCGATAGCGCTGGGGAATGATGCTTATCTAGAAAAGCTTTCTGAAAAAGGGGCCAAGATGCTCAAGGAAATCAATGATGTGGAAGTGCCGGAGGGGATGCTTGATGTTCACGTGAAGGCTATCAAAATGGCCAAGTATGCCATACAGCTGAAAGACGAAGTGAAAGGTAAGCAAACACAAGATCCTATCGGCCAGATCGCCTCGCTTACTAAGGCCCAGGGATTTCTGGCAGTGGTGGCTGATTTTTCACAAGAAGTATTTCAGAAGCTAAGTGATTATGGAATTCAGGAAATTCCTATCAACCTCTAGAGTGTTATGATTTTTTTCTCCTCTTCAAATATGAAGAAACGTTGTGCTCAGTCACTGCTAGTCGCCATGCTTTTTGTGTGGACGTTTGGATTTGTTCCACAGGCTCGGGCAGGGGTTTGGGGTGAATCGATTGCGGCCACTTTGATGGATCAGGTCATTACTACGGTGAAGCGGAGTATCGAGGGCGCTATCCTGGGGACATTGAAAGTGGCGGCTATCGAAATACTGAATAGCAAGGTGGGTCAGATGGTCGGAGGAGGGTCAGGTGACCCGCTTTTTATCACCGATTGGAATGAGTTTCTCTATGACACCCCAGCGCAGCAAGCCAGGCTCTATATGAATGATTTCTTCACCATTACCACGCGTGGAAAATATTCCTCGGCTAACTACACGGGCATTGGGGATGCGGCGGCGAACATCACAGGGAATTATCCTGCTTATCTGGTGGCCCGGTCTCAGAGCGTTATCGCCGCTCAGTCCGAGGATGGTATGACGGCCATATATGATTTAGATGAATTTACTGCTAACCCGGCGACTATGTTTGCTGAAGGGGACTGGCGAGGGTACAATGCTTTTTTTTCGAACCCGGCCAACAATCCTTTTGGCTACAGTATCATGGCCCAGGGGGCGTATGCTAATAGGCTCGCCACTGCGCGTGAGTCAGCTAGGGTAGAAGCACAGTCGTCGGGATTTATCGGACAGAAGAAAAATGGCCGAACGATTGCCCCGGCTGCCACGATTGCCGGCATGGTAACGAATGTTCAAAATATTGGTAACAATATGATTGCTACCGCTACTAATCCGGGCGAGTTTTTGACGGGAGTAGTGTCAGCGGTGGTCAATAAAACGATTACTTCTTTTGTCCAGGCGGGGGTGGGCAAGATTCAGGCGAAAATTCAGAGAGAGGTCCGTAACGTTGATAATCAGGTCGCTGGCGCTTTGAATAATTTGAACAAGCAACTTGGTCCGGCGGCGAAGTTTACTCGAGAAGCTGATCAAAAAGTGAACGTAGTTGTCAAAACGTATACGCCACCGCCACCATCGGCCTGTGGTACAGGAGCAGGTCCTTGTTAGTATAAGGAATCATAAAAAGCGACCAAGAAATTGGCCGCTTTTTATGATGTATTTTTTTTATGGGTGGGTCTGTCCAGATTCGAACTGGAGACCTCTACAATGTCAATGTAGCGCTCTAACCAACTGAGCTACAGACCCAATTTTGAAGACTGTATTTATAGCGCGGAAATTTCTCCCGCTACCTCTTCTATGACCACCTCCTTGGTTTCTGGCTCTTGGGGGGTAGCAATGCTTCGGAAGAAGAGCATCCAGAGCGCTTGTTTGAAAGCGGTAAACCATCCGAGGGCCATGACTGCTAGAAGAGAGAAAAAAAGGTGACTTGAGGAGATCAGGCCGAGTTCTTGGGAAAGGGCAACAATACCCAGCATAACGACATTGAGGGAAAATGTAAAGAGGAGACTAAGAGAGAAGGTGAAGAGAAGAAAGCGGAGAGAGAGGAGTTGATTATAGGAAAAAAGTCGTAGGCTATTGTTGAGAGCAGATGTCATGCGGAGAGGCGAGAGGAGAAAATAAAGGAATGAAAATTCTTGAATAATAGAACCGACAAGTACGATAGGGAGAAAGGTAAGAGCGCTCAGAGAAAAGAGAAGAGAGGATATTTCGCCGGTATGCGCCCAGGACAGGAGGGGGGGGAGGAGGAGAATGCTGGTGATTACCAGAAAGAATCCGCCAATCAGTCCGCCGAGGAGGAGAGATTTATGAAAGCCACTGAAAAGGACACGGAGAAAGATTTTTTTGGAGGACGGTTTTTTCTGCAGGGTGGCGTGGAAAGAGAGGATGAGGCCGCTTTTTCCGAGGAAGAGAAAACAAAAAACTAAGATGAGCGTAAGGAGGAACATTGCGACTTCAAAAGGAGTAGTGGCAATGAAAGTACTACTGGTTTCCGGGGGCGTATCGGTGGTCAGGAGGGCGCTCACGACAGTGAGGGGCAGAGCTATTAGGCTGCCGAAAAAAAACGCAGCCGAAGAAAAAGAAAGGGTCTGAGCTTGATGGAGTAAATCAAGAAAAGAGGGCTTTTCCATAAGACGGAGAGTGACTTTTCGGGTAGCTTAGACGAGGGGAGGAGTGGCACTGGGAGTGGTGGTTTTTCCGACCAGCTTTTCGAACTCATCTTTTTCCAGTGTTTCTTTTTCTAAGAGCGCCGCCGCGATGGCATTTAGGGTAACGCGTTTTTCGGTGAGGATGGCGGTGGCCTTTTGAAAAGCATCATTAATGAGGCGGGTCACTTCGGCATCAATATCCTGAGCTGTTTTTTCCGAGTAGTTCCGTTCCTCATGCATCTCGCGGCCCAAAAAGACCAGCTCTTCTTTTTTCCCGAAGGTGCGAGCACCCAAGTGACTCATACCATAACGAGTGACCATGTTGCGGGCCATCTGAGTGGCACGCTCCAAATCATTTGATGGGCCGGTGGTGATGTCTCCGAAGACTAACTTTTCGCTGGCATAACCGCCCAAGAAAACAGCTAGTTCGTCAGTGAAGTAACTTAAGGAATGGAGACTCTTGTCTTCTCCTGGTACGGCGAGGGTATAGCCTCCGGCGCTGCCGCGTGAGATGATCGATACTTTGTGTACGGGATCAGCGTTGGGTAGACTGGTACCTACCAGGGCGTGGCCGCCTTCGTGGTAAGCGATGATTTCCTTTTCTTTCTTGTTGATGACTCGGCTGCGGCGTTCCGGTCCGAGGATAACTTTTTCAATCGATTCAGTTAGTTCTGGCATGCCGATGGTTTTTTTGTTGCGCCGGGTGGCCATGATGGCCGCTTCATTGACCAGGTTGGCCAAGTCCGCTCCGGAAAATCCTGGTGTTCGTTCGGCCAGAGTACGCAGCACTACTGCTTCTTCCAAGGGTTTATTTTTAACATGGATGGAGAGAATCTGTTCGCGTTCGTTGATATCGGGCAGATCCATAGTGACGCGCCGATCGAAACGCCCAGGCCGTAGCAAGGCTGGATCAAGAACATCGGGACGGTTGGTGGCGGCAATGACGATGACTGAAGTATCAGTCTCGAAGCCATCCATTTCTACGAGAATCTGGTTGAGGGTCTGTTCGCGTTCGTCGTGGCCTCCACCTAAACCTGCACCGCGGTGACGGCCCACAGCATCAATTTCATCGATGAATACAATCGCCGGAGCGCTTTTTTTGGCCTGCTTGAAGAGGTCGCGAACGCGGCTGGCTCCCACCCCAACAAACATTTCTACGAACTCTGAGCCGCTGATATTGAAGAAGGGGACACCCGCTTCTCCCGCCACGGCCTTGGCCATGAGGGTCTTGCCCGTTCCCGGAGGGCCGAGGAGGAGCACGCCTTTGGGAATTTTGGCCCCCATGTTGAGGAATTTTTTGGGATGTTTCAGGAATTCGACAATTTCTTCTAGTTCTGTCTTGGCTTCTTTGGCTCCGGCCACATCAGCGAAAGTGATACGCTTCTTTTTGTCTTTGGGATCGAGCATACGCGCTCGGCTCATACCGAAAGACAGTGCCTGTGAATTACCACGCTGAGCTTGGCGCATCATGAACCAGATAAAGGCGGCAATGAGGAGAAAGGGCAGGAGAAAGGGCAGGATGGTGGCCAGCCAAAAAGCCGTTCCGGAGTCCTCCTTGATGGTGGTGGCGACACTGCGGAATTTGTCCTTGTCGATGCCGTAGTTGTTGAGCGTGTCCGAAAGCGAGCTTTCCGGCTCTTTACTAGATTTTTCTTTCTGACCGTCCTTGAGCTCGATGGACAGCTCGTTGTTTTTGACGTCTATCTGTTTGACCTGGTCCTGATTGATTTGGGTGACCAGTTCACTTAAGGAGACTTCGGTTGGCTTTTTTTCCGGAGACTGATAGAGGATAAAGATGCCTGAAATGAGGAGAAAAATCAGGATCAGCGTCGACATGTTTTTGAGCATTTTTTCCATAGAGATGACTATAAAAAGAGTTTATTGTGGGAAATTAAGTAGTGTCACTGTATCACCTTTCCGTTCTAATTTCAACCCATGGAAGGAAACGGTCTGGTTTTTCTTTTTAGAGCTTTTGAGCATCTTGAGAATCTCATCAATCAATCCTTTGGGAGGGTTATTCCCTTGGAAGTATGGTTTGAGCAGGGCGCGGAAGGCGTGGCGGATGACCGGCTCAGGATGGGTCAGGGTGTCGCGGCGGGAAAAGGTGGGAGTGGTCTCTGTCTGGTCAAAAACCAAGTGGGGGATGAGGGTATCAAGCAGCGCGTAGTCTGCAGCCAAGAGCATCGTGGTGGTGGCCAGTAATTTTTTTATCTTCGGCTGGAAATTTTTTTCCAGCAGGGGCAAGAGCTCGTGGCGGATGCGGTTGCGCAGGTAGCGGGGGTCATCATTGCTGTGGTCTTTCCGGTAGGAAAGATGGCGCTCTTTCAGATAGGCGAGGATGTCTTGCCTGCTGGTCATGATAAGTGGTCGGATGACGTAACCGTTTTTTGGTCGCATGGCACCGAGTCCGGAGAGGCCGGAACCGCGCAAGAGTCTCAGGAGGATGGTTTCTGCTTGGTCATCTTCGTTGTGAGCCACGGCGATGTGGTCGTAGTTTTTTTCTGCGCGCAGTTTTTCAAAGAATTGATAACGGATATCGCGGTAGGCCTCTTCATTTTTTGTGAAAGATTTTTTGGGAGGACGGAGGACGGTCAGGGGCACATCATAGTGCTCAGCCATCTTTCGTACGGCGGCCTCGTCCTCCTCAGAGGCTTTTCCCCGCAAGCGATAATTGACGTGAGCCAGGTGGAGCGTAAAGTCGTATTTTTGAGCCAAGAAAAAGAAAATATCTACCAGGCAGCTGCTGTCAGCTCCGCCGGAAACGCCTACGATAAAGCTTTGTTTTGGTTCCCAGAGAGAAAATGTGTGAGCCGTATTCTGGACACGTTTAATATATCCACGTGCACAGGAGGAGAACGTGTTATGAGGCGAGGGTCGAGTGCTTTTTGACAAGCGCCGCCACAGCGAGGATCGTTTGGTCGAGCCTACCTTCTTGGTTTTCGATTTGGTAATCATAAATGTCAAGGTGATTGAGCCATTCACGCGTATAATTCATCCGTTCGCGGAAATAGGTTTCGTCCTTGCTGGTGTCGCGAGAACGTAGTCGTGCCTCTAAAACATCGAGGGGGGCAGAAATATAAATGGCGGGAATTTCCGGATAGAGTTTCTTGATGGCGATGACCCCTTTCCAGTCTACTCGCCAGATAGCGATACTTTTTTTGTGAGCGATGCGCTCGAGCTCGGATGCGGTCACTCCGTAGAGTTCGCCATTTTCGTTCACTGAGTATTCTACGAAGTCTCCCTTTGCTATGCCGCGTTCGAAATCTTCGCGGGTGAGGAAATAGTAGGGGTTTCCCTCACTTTCTAACGGGCGTCGTTCGCGTGTTGTGGAAGTGATGATGCGTTCGATAGGGAGCAGTGATTGCAGGCCATCGATAACTGAGTCTTTTCCGGACCCGGCGGCCCCGGAAATGATGAAGATGTTGTGGAGGTTCATGAGGGTTGAGATGATGAGATACTTTTTACCAAAACGCCCCGCCCTGCGAGCAGAGTGGGGCGTTGTGGCCTTTAGGCTTCTTGTTCTGCTTCCTTTTCTTCCTTCGCCGCTTCTTTGGCCTTCTTGTCTTTGGCCGCCGCTTCTTTGACGGGCAAGAGTCCCATACGATGGCTCTTTGGTTCGATGGAGAGGATGCTCCAGGAGTAGGTCTCGTTTTCCTTGAAGACTTCTTCAATCTTCTTGCCAGGGTAGACTTCCTGGAATTCGCTCACATGAGCGAGGCCATGGATGTCTTTATCGAGATAGACGAAGGCACCGAAGTGGTTGATCTTGTCGACTTTGCCGGACACGACATCGCCCACCTTGTATTTTTCCAGAACAGCATCCCATGGATCTTTCTTGAGAGCCTTCATGGAAAGAGAGATACGGGTGTCTTCGATGCCGATAATCTTGGCTTCGACGGCGTCACCGGTTTTGATCATTTCGCGTGGATCATCAATAAGCTGCCAGGCCAGTTCGGAGATATGAACGAGACCCTCTAGTTTTTCTGAAGGCTTCTTTTCTCCTTCCTTGACGGGAGGGGCGAATTTCACAAAGGCGCCGAAGTCAACGACACCGCTCACTTCACCGGAAACGACGTCACCTACTTTGAGAAGATTGATCAGTTCACGTTCCTTCTCACTTTGAGCCGCCTTTTCGCTGACAATCAGTTTTTCGCTCTCGCGGTCAGCATCCAGAATACGAACATGGATTTCTTGGCCAATCAGTTTTTTCAGGAGGTCGAGAATCTTGTTTTTGTCACCGTCTTCAACGCGAGGATAGTGTTCGCTCGAGAGCTGAGAAACAGGCAAAAAGCCGACAATACCGTTGATTTCTACCATCAGTCCGCCCTTGTTGGCCTCCGTCACCTTGGTAGTGAGGACTTCACGATTGGTCAGTTTGTGTTCGATATCTTCCCAGGATTTTTCGTAAGAAGCTTCACGGATAGACAGTTCGATGTAGCCGTCCTCATTTTCATAGTCCATGAGGGTACCGGTGATAGAAGAGCCTACTTTAAGCTTTCCTTCCGGGCCAAGGCCATCGCGCATTTCTTTCCCTAAGACGATACCGGTTCCGAGCGGACCAAGATCAATTAAAGCGTAGCTTGAAGCGACATACATAACGATACCGGGGATGACATCACCGACTTCCGGGATATCGACGACGTGTTTGGCGAGGAGTTCCTCCATCGGGGAGGCCACTTCGACTGTATCTGTTTGAGACATAAGCTTACAATGTGGAGTGGTAAGAGTGCGGGCTCACCGGGTTTAGAATTAGGGCACTAAAAAACACCGCTATAACAAAAATAAGGTGTTTGGAAAAACGCTGGCAAAGCCGGAGATTGAAATCATCCCCGTATTCAGTTGTGTTTATCCAATTACCTGAGCTTGAAAGCTCCTGTCGAGTATACGCCAGAAAGGGAATTTTGGCAAGAGCCTCAGTCTTTCTCGGGATAGACGGCGAAAAAAAATCATGCTAAACTGGAGCAGAACTTCTCTGGTTGGAGAAGATTTCTGAAAGTTTTTTCGCTATTTTTATGAATATCCAGTACTACGGAGACTACTGTTTCAAGATCAGCACCAAGCCAGCCGGACGCGCTACCGAAGATATCATCCTTTGGACCGATTTATTGGAAAAGGGTTCCGGCCTCCGTTCTCCTCAGGGCCAGGCCGATATCGTGGTGCTCACACATGGAGATATGAATGAGGTGAAAGAGGCACTGAAAGGCGAGCCGGTCGTGTTGGATGCCCCGGGAGAATACTCAGCCAAAGGCATTTCCGCTCTCGGCTTCCCTTCGTTTCGGGATACCACAGAGGGGAGCGAAAGAGGTCAAAACACTATTTTTCTTTTCGAAAGCGAAGATATCCATATCGCTTTTCTGGGAGCGTTGGGCCATGATTTGTCCCCGGACATGTTGGATAAGTTAAGTGGCACGGACATTTTGTTCATTCCTATTGGCGGCACGGACACGCTTTCTTCTAAGGATGCCGCTGAGCTAGTGCGGAAAATAGAGCCGCGCATTGTCATTCCGATGCACTACAAGATTGCCGGGCTGACTCTGCCCTTAGAAACCGAGAGCGCTTTTTGTGAAGTGATGGGGAATTGTCCGAAGGAACATCTGGCGAAATGGAACATCAAGAAAAAAGATATCGAGGAAAAGCTGATGGAAGTGGTGCTGTTTGAACGAGGTGTTTAAGATATAAGCGGAGAGCCCTATGAAAGCGCTTTTGTGGAGCAAGATTGAGGAAATCCGGAAGCAGCCGGAACACATCCGCATGCGCTACCTGCTGGTTTGTCTCAGCGTCAGTATGTTCTTTATCGTTGGCATCTGGTTTTTGTCCTTGCGGGAAAGCTTTGGGACGGTGGCTCAGGATATTCCAGCAGCGACTCAGAAAGGCAAGGAGCTCCTTCCTCCTGACCAGACCGCCTCACTGCAGGATTTGTTGAAACAATCTGCTCCTTTGCGGATAGAGGACAAGCAGAATGCTGGAGCACCATTTTTTGATACGCAGTTGGAAGAACGCAAGAGCGGCGCTACTGCCCCTAGCCAAGGTGACGCTGCGGCTCCGGAGACGAAGTAACTATTTGTTTTTAATGAAGCGTATATGGCAGAAAAGACAATATTCCATGATGGGAAGATTGAACCTCGCTCCATCACTGACGAGGTGAGGCAGTCATATCTTGACTATGCGATGAGTGTGATTGTCGCCCGGGCCCTTCCTGATGTGCGCGACGGTTTGAAGCCGGTGCATCGGCGTATCCTCTACTCGATGTGGTCGACGGGACTACGTTCCACGGCTAAGTTTCGTAAGTCTGCTACCGTGGTCGGAGAGGTACTGGGGAAATGGCATCCTCATGGCGATACAGCAGTTTATGACACCATGGTGCGTATGGCCCAGGATTTTTCTTTGCGCTACCCGCTCGTCTGGGGCCAGGGA
>JBBQYU010000020.1:0-14912 GCA_038208355.1 Candidatus Moraniibacteriota bacterium | reverse complement strand
AAATCCCCTCAGTGGGAATATTGACCGGCGGCGGAGCCGCCCCAGCTTTCAGCCACTTAATCTTGGGTGTTTCCGTGGTGGAAATCGGAAAATGAAAGATACTGGCCAGCTCTTCCACGTTGAGCACTATCGCCTGTTCGTCATCAACATTGCGAAAAATATAGTCGTAGGCCGCCGTCTTACCCTTGGCTCGCTTCTTAACTCGAAAGCTGTTCACCTCCGGATTTTCAAACTGACCGAAAGCATTTTCCAGGTGTGCCAAAATATCCTCGGCTCGTTCCTGCGTGGCCGCCGAAGCTAAAAGTCGAATATTGACCTTAAACGCGGTCTTGCTGGCCTTGCCATCAATAGACTTCACCAGCTCCTGTTCCTCCGGAGTCAGATTCACAATCTTCTTTTCTTCCGGTAATGCAGACTTTTTATCACTGGGCTTGGTGGTCATCATCGCCAGCATCCCCTTGCCCACGTGCTTGCCCACATCTTTGGCAAAAGATTGAGACTGGGCGTCTTTCAGTCGCTTACCTTCTTGCATCTGCTGAGCAATCTTGCGGCCCTCTGCCCGCCATCCGCCGGTAGCATGAGAAAGAAGTATCTGAACGGCCGCTCCCTCCGCCTCTGTATGCAGTTTACTTAAAGCGTTGGAAAGTTCATTCAACGGATCGATATCCAGCGTCCGGTAGGTTTTGAGCGGGAGCGCCTGGCTTTCTTTCAAATCAAGTACCGCGACAGCAGCAAAACTGCCCGGTGAAAAAATCGTATAGTCAGTCACCTTCTCGATAACCGCGTGGGGGAAAAAGCTATGAATCTGCTTTTCAGCGCTCTCCCGATAGCGTTTAGGAATTGAGAGGTAGAAAAAAATCTCTTCGCTCGAGGACGGATTGGCTATCTCAAAGACAATATCCGGTGCCTCAAAAAAAAGTTTCTTAAAAAAATTCCCCGTCGGCTTGAGCGCAGAAAGCGAAGCCAAAAGCTGCTCCATCGCCAAAATCTCTTCTCGCCAGGCCTCAGCGGAAGATTGCTTTTCTTCCCCTATTTTTTTGTGCATGACCTGGATTATCTCCAGATCCATATTGAGCGACTGATTGACCTGGTAACGAAAACGCAAAAAACTGCGCACAACGAGAAAAACGCCACTCACCAAAGAAAGGAACGTGAATAGGTATACCAAAGGTACCAAAAGAACATTTGCATCAAAAGTGTTTCCCATGTGTGTTGGTATTTTTCTTCGTGTTAACTACTCCTTCATAATCAAGCCTTTTTCAATAAGACCCTGATAGAGCTTGCCAGCCAATTCATCGTGCAGACGATCTAAAGCATAATAATCCTTGAGCGAACGAGCCACTCGGACAGCATGAACAACTCCCTTGGTGGTGGCCAATTCCAAAAGCTTCTGTATCTTGCTCTCTTCATCAACAGTTTCACTGATACTCTTGGTATCCAGCGCCACGGCTGTGTCATCTGTCGTTCCTTGGGATGGACCCGCCACTTTGGACAAGAGCTCGTGGTAGGCTCCTTCGGACTTTTCCGCTCGTATTTCCGGAACCGTCCCCTGCTCGGGCGCTATCATCTGCTCGGACGGAGAACCCGTCACGACCGTTTCGGGGGCGTCTGCGCCGGTTTCTTTGGGCGACACAGTAATTTCTTCTTCAGCCATAATCGTATCAGTTAACGTTTATGCCAAACCTTTGGTCATCTCTTCTTTAAATTCGTCTATCACCCCTTTGACAAAGACATTGTACCCCGGAATCTTGCTTTCGAAAAATGCCTCAATCTCCTCCTGCTTGGCTTCCCGATCGAGCAACGCTTCATACTCCACCACTCCCACATCGCCTATTTTCTCCATTGTTTCCAAGAAAATGCGCTTGAGCATCGCCTCACCCATCTTGGCAATGAGCTCCTCCTGCTTGTCAGGCGCCACCTGCTCCAGATGAAACGTGGTGATGAGATCCTTTTTTACTGCGTCATAATCAAGTGCCATAGTGTTTGATATTATACTAACGAATTATGCGTCGTCCTTGTAGAAAAAATTCCAGCTGCTCTTCTTTGCCCGTCGCCGTCGCTAACGCCGCGATACGCATGGTGTATTGATCAATGTTTTCCGTCCGGAGCGGCAACCCCGTCACCCCAAACATTCTTGGGTCTTGAGCCACCGATACCAATCTGGCCAGACTTTCCATCTGAGAAGGACGCAGAGGGTAATCATATTTTCTTAGGGTAAACTCACGCATCGCACCATGACGAAGGTCGCTCAACATATCGAGTGTACGAGCAGTATTCACCAGTCCTAAATGGGGACTCACCGTATAATCATACTGAGCCGAAGCAAAATTTCCTCGGACAAAACTATCTCCCCGTAGTTCCGGTGTCAAGAAAACGCTCTTACGTACATCACCAAGCGTATGTTTAAAAGATCCCATCTTTTCCGGGTGTTCCGCAAAAAATTTAGCGAGTGAATGGGGCTGACTAAATGCTTCTAGTTTCTGAGTATTAGACAATATTTCCTCCACTCCTGAAGTCAGAGGCACTTCTGTGGGCATAGCTGCTTGAGTATCAGCCATGAGGCCGTCCAAAATGTCTGCTTTCTCACCTGGCGAAACCACATCCGGTATCTTGGCGCTCGGCGTCACGTGCTCCACAGCTGAGGTGGCTTCAAGACTCTGAGCGACATCTGCATGTTCAACAGACGAAACCACATCCGATATGTTCGATGCGTCCGGTACAACAGCGGTATCCACTACCTGATCAAGCGCTACGGGAGCGGCGATACTTTTTCCGTCCATAATCTCTTGGATTTCCTCGGTGCTCAACAGTTTATCGAAATGGATGATACCGCCTCGCCGAATCATATCAACATCGCCCGTAGGAAAACCAGCCGCTTTCTGTTCGGCCACGGTCATGACATCGAGTTTCTGTTGCATTAAATGTTCCAAAGAGCTAATAACCCGATTTTTTTCTCCCGTCGGCAAATCCTCCGGCAAACGATGCTCCAAAATACCCCACAGGCCCTTCTTGGCATCAGCGGCCGTCACCGAATAGTTTTGTTGCAGCATATCCACAGAGGAAGAAACCGGTACTTCCGCCGCAGCCGTCTCAACCGGAACTAATGGCTCTCCAGAGGCTACAGAGACGGAAGCTTCTGTATGAGGTTCTATTCCCTCAGCCACTACCCCGGAAGACATATTATGAACAGCTACTGGCATTTCTGTAGCATCAGAAACCGGAATAGTATGAGTAAAAACTCCCCGAGCAGTCAAAAAGGCAGACAGACCAATACCAGCCCCAAAGGCGCCAATTTTACGATAACGAGCATGAGATTTTTGTTTCTGAAATTTAGCCTCAATACTTTCAATATCCTGCTTCAAAAAGGCATCCATTTTTTGCAAGTAGGCCTCTACCCCCTCATTCACGGTTGAGTCCACTTCTTCTTGCGTCAGCGACTCCAGCTGTTTATTTATCTCTTTGCCTGCCCCTCGCTTGGTCAGCCACGTCCCTAATTGCTCACCTACCGTATCAAGCGTCACCGCCGTACCAAGACCAGTTAAACCGCGCCGGGCCCCAACTATCACTCCGGCGGCCGCTGCACCAGCGACGCCACCAGCAAATCCTAACCCGGTCGCGCTACCAAAACACACTACAGCAAAAGCGATTTTCTTGGTTTTTGATTGCTTATTATACCACCGACCGATATTTTCCATGCCATCCACCACCCGTTCCGGCCATTTTTTATCTTCTTTTTTGATCTCGAGACGCGCTTGAGTCCGGGCCTTAAATAATTCAAGATTTTCATCAAGTTTGTAATACTGTAGCAACCCGGCCATCTCTTTTTTCAAAGCATCACCCGTCACCCCGGAACGCTTTATCTGTTCGAGCTCCGTTTCCTGTAACTGGGTCAGAGTATTCTTATAAAGAGTCTGCCAGTATTCTGTATCCTCGTCTTTTTCATTTTCTAAATTGCGACGGAAAAAAGTACTGAGCCTCCCCGTCCAAGACTTCTTCTTATAATCCATCTCGGCATAGCGAAAGCGCATCTCAGCCACCTCAGTCTTGAGGTTCTCAATATGTTCTTTCAGAGTAGGAACTGTATGTAGTTCCTCCTTATTTTCTGTAACCGTAGCAGTTCTTCTCCTTTTATCTTCACGATGTTCAAGGATAAACCCATTTTTACCCAATTCTTGGCGTAATTTTTCAAAATCGACATCTTCATCCTTAATCCCAGAGATACTATCATCATCCCTGATGTTGACTGTCTTTTTCCCAGAGTATTCCATAATCAGATTAATCGTAACCCGCCGTTCACTACCGTCAGTCTTTCGAAGCACCCATACATCACCTTCAAATAATTCCTCATACTGCTCAGCGTTTTTTTCTATCACTGTTTCTGTTTTCTTTGTTCCAGAAGTAGGTTCTACCACATCAGTCAGGGTAGGCATTTCCTCGATTTTCTTCCACCCTTCACCTTGTGCTCGACGTGACAAGGTGTCTTTAGTATGAGGCCCATCCAGACCGCCATCTTCCTGCACAAAATAATACCCGTCTGTTTTCTTCTCAATCACGTATAAGGTGTCATCTTCTGCTAGATACTGAGCCGTTTCGCCCTTTTTCAAAGTACGGAACTCCGCCGGAACTTCCGGCTTAACAACTGCTTCTTTTTCCCCTCCCTTCTTTGGTTTGGCGGTGACAGTTTTTGGCACTTCCGCTGGAGGTACCACTGGTTTTTTTTCCTCCTTTACTTCCGGCACCACAGGAACCGCTGGTTCTGGCTTCGTTGCCGGCGCCGACTTCCGAACAAAAACTTCTGGTTTTACTGACTCACTCTTGGAAGCAGGTGCTGATTTTGCCTGAGTAATAAGTCCCTCCAAATTCCCCTTCGGCTTTGTTGAATCCGCTTGCACCAATGTTCGCCCCCTTCTCCGCCCCGCCCGAGACGTCTGGTTATCTATGAACTCTGTAGCCGAAGAAACTTCTGTATGAGTCTGAGGGGTAAACGTCGCGGCACCGGAAATAACAGCCTCCGGTGTTGAATCCTTCACTAATTTATCCAATCCTAAACGACTCTCCACATTCTTAGCTACTTTCTCTAAAGCTTGTTGAACTAGCCGCTCCTCTTCTTCCGAGTTGAGCTGTTCAGGTCGCTTGCTTGATGATGCAGACTGTTCTGGATGAGGCATAGTGAGTGCTATTGGTTTTTAGCTTCTTCCTCCCGTAAAAGAGCTTGAGCGATACGCTCACCCGTCTCTGTATCAATATGATGAACCACTGCGAGGTGTTTCACAATAGCCTTTTCAAAAATCACATTGCCGTTCTGTTGCTGCCATAACTTCCAACAGGCCTTCCTTGATATGGTTTTTCCTATTTTTTTCGCCTCCCGAGACAAAGAGCGCTGATATGAATCGTATTCTTCTTGAATCATTAATCGAAACATCTCTACATTTTCCTGTTCCCGGGAACCGAGCGCCAAGAAATCATCCAGTTCTTTTCTCCACGTCATATCGTCGTCAGATACCTTTTCTGCAGGTTTTTCTGAAACTGACTTCTTTCCAGCAAAAGGTGGCATCACCTCCCCTGGCGCTGCTACAGCCTCCACGGCCGGTGCCACAACTTCCATAGGGATATCTCCTTCACGCTTAGCTGAACGTCTAGTAGCACGATCAATTTTTGATTTTTTCCGACTTTTCGTTTCTCCTTCCCCTTCTTCATTATCCGTGCCATCACCACCATCATCCGAACCGCCACCTCGCCGCTTACTTCCCTTTTTTTCTCTTAGTTTTTCTTCCACATTCTCTCCTTTTGAAATACCCGGGACTGAAGCCAACGGTTCTTTGTTCATAGCAGAAAGTGTTGCCAAAGATTTCAAAGTCTGTTCAACTATCTCTTGATAGGACAGTTGTTCTCTTTTGTCCGGTGCCACGATTTTTCCATTAACTTCTTCCTGCGCAGACTGCTCCGCAATTTCTTCTTTTTCGATATTTTCATCAATCGGCGTTACCTCCGGGTCATTGGCCGCTATCTCCACACGTCCTGCCACCTCTCCCACGGGCAGCGAGACGGCGTTTTTCGAAGCATCAGTTTGGGAAACCACGTGCGGCTCATATCCTTCCTTGTGTAACTTTTTCCATAAAGCCTCCTGGTCTTCCAAAAAGACTTGCATATTCAGCCGGTTCACAAACAAGCGCGGCGGGTCAAGAGAATCAATGCGCGCCCGTCCACCTTTATTTTTCCAAACCTTTTGCACAGCAAAATCTTGAACGTATTTTTTCTGAAAATCCTCTAGGGACATCGAAACCGCTTCGGAAGATTCGCCCAAAGAATCCGACTCTTGCACCGGTAAAAATTTCTCTAAAAATTTCATTTCGATATTTTCATTTTCGCTGCTCTTTGCTATAATTCTACCATAAGAAACACAAAACAAAAACCTGCACCACCGCTCGAAGGAGTGAGGTGTGGCACAACATATATGACTCCGTCCAAAAAACTCACCCTAGCGAGCGGCGCTCTCTTGGTTCTCATTCTCGCCCTGGCCTTCTTTGTCCGTATCTATCACATCGAAAGCATACCTATTGGTATCTACCCCGATGAAGCGGCCAATGGCGTCGACGCTCTCCATGCGCTTGAAACTCATCGCTTCCAGCTTTTTTATCCGGCCAATTTCGGCCGTGAAGGTCTGTACATCAATATCCAAGCCTTGTTCATCGCTCTTTTCGGCAATACCATCACGGGACTCAAACTCGCCTCTATCTTCTTCGGTACTCTTTCAGTCTGGGGCCTCTATCTCCTGGCCAAAGAACTGTTCCACCGCCGAGGCGCCGCCCTCATCGCCGCTTTCATGCTGGCCACGTCCTACTGGGCCATCAATTTCTCCCGTATCGGGTTCCGGGCCATCATGGTCACTTTTCTTCTCACCTTTTCTTTCTACTTCTTTTTTCGCGGACTGCGTACGCAGCGCCTACGCGACTTTCTCTTCTCCGGACTGATATTTGGCTTAGGGCTTCACACCTACATTGCTTTCCGGGTTGCCCCCCTCATCCTCATCGCTCTCTTGCCGGCCCTCCTCCTCTCCTACGAGAAATTTCTACGTCGCTTCTGGAAACACACGCTCCTTTTCCTCCTCGGCGCTTTCATCACAGCGCTCCCTATGTTCTACCACTTCTTCATCTCCCATCCAGAAGACTTCGCTTCTCGCACCTCCCAAATTTCCGTGCTCAACCCGGAGGTGAACGGCGGACATCTGTGGGCAACCCTAGGCAGGACCTTTTCTATCTCGCTCCTCCAGTACAATTTCTGGGGTGACCAAAACTGGCGCCATAACTACCCACCCTACCCGATTCTTGATCCCTTCGTAGGCACCTTTTTCCTCGCAGGATTTCTTTTCCTCATCTGGCAAACCATCACTCTACTGGGCCGTCGTATCCGCGCAGGTGATCGAGATACTCGCTTGGTCAAAAACGTTTTTCTCCTCGGTTCCTTCTTCATCATGCTCATACCGGAGTTCCTAGCCAACGAAGGCCTCCCTCATGCCCTGCGCTCCATCGGCACCCAAATGCCCGTCTTTCTCATAGCGGCTCTCTCCGCCTTTTGGATGGTCAAAAAAGCCTTCCACTCCCAGACCGGAACCAAAATAGCCCTTCTCTCGGTTCTCTTCATTACCCTCGGCTTGAGCGCGGTCTTCAACCTCACCAAGTACTTCGTCTTTTTCAGCCACAGCCCTCACGCCGCGGAATCTTTTGACGAACGCTCCACTAACATGGCGCGCTACCTCCTCGCGCTACCTCCAGAAACCAAAAAATATGTGCTCATCGATGAACAGGGTAAAAATGATCGATTCCGGTTACCCATCTACGCCCACCCAGTCTACTTTCTCACCTATCACCGCGTCAGTAATATGGAAATCGTCTCGGAAGATACCACTATCCACCGCGGAAGTATTTTTCTCATGCTCAATGACAATAACGGTATTACCCAAAAAATCCTCTCGCTCTATCCCGGCGCCTTCCTGGACCATATCAATATGAACCGCCCACAACCACTAGGTGGGGAATTCAACGCCATCGTCATTCCGGAAAAAAAATAATAACTATAAAGTTTTTCTAATGCACACCACCCTATGGAGTTTATAAAAAAACACGCCGTTGCTATCGTCGTGGGGATTCTCTTTGTCCACTTCGTTCTCTCACTCATCGTTTCCAGTCAGGAATCCATGACCTTCGATGAAAAGGCTCATATCCCGGCTTCCTACAGCTACGTGCGCTATGGCGACATGCGTCTCAATCCCGAGCACCCACCACTCCTCAAAGATCTGGCCGGACTAATGCTCCTGCCCCTGAAACTCGACTTTCCTCTGAATTCGGCCGAGTGGCAATCGGGCGTCAACGAACAATGGACCATCGGTGATATGTTCGTCAACTGCTCCCGACCGGAAGCGGCTTGCAACGATGCTGACACCATCTTGTTTTGGGCGCGTATTCCTATTACCCTGGTAGCCGTGCTCCTCGGCATCGTTCTCTTTATCTGGACCAAGGAGCTCGGTGGAACCCTGGCCGGAGTTTTCGCCGTCACCCTCTACGCCTTTGATCCCAATATCATCGCCCACAACCATTATGTGACTACCGACATTGGTATCGCGGCCTTCATCTTTTTTTCCTTTTACTTTTTTACCCGCTTCCTCAAACATCCCAATACCAAAAACATCATCCTCTCCGGCATTTTCATCGGCCTAGCCGAACTGACCAAATTCTCCGCCGTCCTCCTCTTTCCCATCTTCGGACTCTTTGTAATCACCTATGCACTCACCAGACAGAAAGGAGCAACCGACACGCGGAGCCTCGCCGCCTTCAAGGCACGGTTACTCTTTGAATACCTCTGGAAATATGCCGTAAGCGTCGTGCTGGCCTTCCTTCTTATTTGGATTCTCTACGCCTTAAATACGGCCGCCATGCCGGGGGAAAAGATTGCCGCTTTATCTAATCAATTCCTCGCTCAAAAAAACGCCTTCGCGGAGCTAGCTCATGGCTTCATCGTGACCCTCAGCGGCAATCATCTGCTCAAGCCTTTGAGTGAGTACTTCCTCGGGGTATTCATGGTCTTTGCGCGAGTGGCCGGCGGCAACACTCACTACTTTCTGGGAGAAGTCACTGACACCTCCTCTCCCTGGTACTTTCCCGTCGTCTTCCTGCTCAAAGAAACCCTCCCTCTACTGTTCCTCATCCTCTTCTCCACTGGCTACGGCCTCTACCGTATCTGGAAATTCTGGCTCGTAGAAAAATCCCACGGAATCCGGCGGATGTTGGCTCATTCTTTTCAGCACCGCATCGCCCAGTACCTGGCCATGTTCTTCATTCTCTTCTACAGCTTCATCAGCATTACCGGTAATCTCAATATTGGTTTCCGTCACCTCTTCCCGATTATGCCATTCGTCTATCTGTTGGTGGCCAAATCAGTGTTTGACCTCTACAAACGGCACCAGCACGAACGCGGCACCCAAAACATCCTCGCTATCCTCATCGGTGGACTCACGCTCTCGGTCATTGCCATCCCCTTCATCAGTTACCCGAGCTACCTATCATACTTCAACGCAGCGGCCGGCGGACACACCAATGGCTACCATTATGTCACCGACTCGAATTATGATTGGGGACAAGACCTCAAACACCTCAAAAGTTTCATCCAACACCATAATGACTGCCTCTCTGGTGAAGAACTCCAAATAACCTGTCCCGCTGCTCTCCAAAACCTGCCGAAAATCGACGCCATTCGCGTGGACTATTTTGGCGGTGGAAGCGCGCACTACTACCTCCAAGAGGTCTATATCCCCTGGTGGGATAAACGTGACCCCGAACCAGGTTGGTATGCCATCTCAACATTCTTCTACCAGGAAAGCCTCTACAAGATAAAGGCTCCCGATGAAAAAAATTACTCCTGGCTGAAGGACGAGACACCCGTCGCCCGGGCTGGAGATTCTTTCCTTATCTACTACCGAGAGAAATAAAAGTTTTCTTAGGGTTCATTTCTTCTCCTTCTTCTTATCTGGCAAGTCCTGAACGGCACTCGGGACTTCGTCTGTCTTTTCCGGTTCGTTCTGAAAGGCATAAAAAATACGATTTTCGGTGCGCACATCGACATACTGCAACCGCGCTGTGTCGGCGGGCAGTATTTCTTTTTCCAAAAGAAGCGCCAAAGCGTCAAGTGTCATCTGAAGAGGTCGTGTGGTATTGAGATACACTTCCCAGCCCTCGCTCGTTTTCACCCGCAACTCATCGACAAAACGCGATGAGACCGTTAGTGTATCTTCGATGTCGATACCCAGGCCACTGGCAAAAGCACTTTTCAGGGAAACAACCAGCGGCACAAAGGTCTCCGGAAAAATGCGAATGCCAACCGGAAGTGATTCTCCGCTGGTATCTCGCACGGTGACCGTGCGCGATTGATTGGCTGGCTCCTGATAGGCAGCTGAAACAGCTGCCACCTCTCCGTCTTCGAGTACATGAAAACAATCCGCCTGAGAACACCACAGGACAATCTTGTCACGCTCCTGTATGGCCACCCGAATCCGAGCAGGAAACACGCGCGTGACTGAGACAGAGCGTATCAATGGGTACCGTTCTTTGAGTTGCCCAGCCAACTTTTCCGGGCGAACCAAAAAGAAACTATTCCGTGGAATCACTCCCAGGTATTTTCCAGAAAGCTCCCCGGCCAAAAACTGTTCTACCAAAGGCCGGTTGATATTTTCCAAACCGCTCACTTCCGGAGGCAAAACCATGAGGAGAGGAGAAAAAAAGAAGACATACCCGACCGTACCAAAAAAAAGGACCCACAGAAAAATTGTGCCCACGAAAGAAAGTCTCACGGGGTCCAAACCGCGAGCCGAGGCCAAGCGTTCCTTGCGCGAAACCTTGCTTTTAGGAGGAGTGCTTTTCAAGGAAAGCTTCCCCCGCTCTCGCCGTAATTGTGATTTCCAGAGAAACCGCATAGTGTTTGTATTATCCCACATGGTCTGAGCACATCGAAGAGAAGTCTTCACTTAAACACTGAGAAACAATTTTTCTAATAAAAGGCGCGGATTGCTTTGGGTCGTTTTCAGCAACTTCATGGTCTGTTCTGTATCTGCAAGCAAAGAGAAGAAACGCACCGTCTGTTTTTTCTCAGCCGTCTTCTGGGCTTGGCGATATAGCCCTGGCAGCCACCATTCGAGCAAACGGATAGCCCGGCCAGTATCAAGAGCCAGCTTTTCTGCCAACTGCATTCTCTCGGCCAAAGAAAGTGTCGAGAGACGAAAGAGTAACCCCAACTGTTCCCGTTCTCCTGCGAACCCTTTGACATCAGCTAAAGCCTGAATAATCATCCCCGGGCGACCGAGCGAAAAAAAGAACGGAGCAATCTCATCCGGCGGAGAGGTTTCCAAAGAAGCGACCAGGCCCTGCCTGATCAGTTCTTCCGGCACAAAATCAAAGTGTACCCGCTTCACCCGCGACAGAATAGTGGGGAGAATACCCCCCAACTCATGAGTGACCAAGATAATAACGGCCGTTGGATTGGGCTCTTCCAAGGTCTTCAAAAGGACATTCTGGGCCGTTTCAGAAAGTTTGTGGGCGTCTTCAATAATCACCGTGCGAAACCCACCCTGGGCCGGAAAGCTGCCCAAAAATGATAGAGCTTCGCGCACCGTTTCCGCCGCGATACTCTTGGTTTTGGTCACTCCTCGCTTGGTCTCTTCAAACGGCCGGATGATCATGACATCAAAGGGATGCGGTTTTTCGGCTGTCGCTTCAAAATCAGGCTCCAGCGCCAGAAGCGCTGCCAGTTCCAGGGCACACAGGCTCTTGCCAATACCCCGCGGCCCATGAAAAAGATAGGCCTGGGAAAGCATCTTGCCATCCAAGCTTTTCCGCAGCGCCTTTCTTTCTTTCAGATGACCAATGATTTTCATACACAAGATACTTCTACAACTGCTTTTATGTTCTGCTGAAAATTTTCTTTGGTAAACTGAGCCACTGATTGTTTCATAACCCCCTGATTATAGTGTCCTTCGCTGACCAGAAACCGCCGTACGCCTTCGGCCACGATTTCCGGCGTCTGAGCATGATAAAACTCTCCAGTCACTCCCGCGGTCACGATCTCGCGAATACCGCCGTACTCATAGGCGATGACTGGGGTGCCAAAGGAAAGCGCCTCAACGGCCACCATGCCGAAGTCTTCTTCTGCCGGAAACAGTACCGCCCGAGCACCACGGTACAGTTCAATCAACTCTGTATCATCCACAAATCCGGTAAAGCGGATGTATTTGCCTGCCAGCTTCTCCAGCTTGGCTTTTTCCTTCCCCTCGCCCACCACGACAAGCGGCAACGACAACTTATTGAATGCCTCCACCACCGTATCCACCTTCTTAGAAGGAGTCAGGCGAGAAACCACCAAAAAATATTCCCGTTTCTTTTCTGGTAATGGGGCGGCGGGACTTTTCTTGGTTGATTCGGACAAGGAGAGCGCCCCGGGATAGATCACTTGAGCCTGGGTACGATAATACTTTTCAATACGCGCCTCAGTGTAGCGGGAATTAGCCAATAAAACATCGGGCCGCAGCGCCGCCTGACGATCCCAGATGCGCAGATAGCTCAGCAACATGCGGGAGAAAAGAGAAAACTTCCCGCGCGCACCCAGCTCTCGCAGATACTGCTCATGATAATCCCAGGCGTAGCGCATCGGCGAATGGAGATAGGCAATATGAGTGGTATTGAGTCGAGTAACAATGCCCTTGCTCCAGGCACCTGAAGAAGAGATAACCAGGTCAAATTCCCGCAAATCAATGCTCTCCACAGCTACCGGAAAAAAGGGTAGGAAGAAGCGATAGCGTTTCTGGATGAAGCGCGGCAACTTGCCCAACCATGACACCCGAATATCACGTCCAGCAAAATGCGGCCCCATCCGCTCCTGATCATAGAGTAAAGTATAAATCGGGGCGGTCGGATATAGTTCCACCAGTGCCTCAAAAACCCGCTCCGCTCCCCCATAGGCAACCAGAAAATCATGCACCAAGGCTACTTTTTTTGGCCTCTTTTTTGTCGTTAGTAGGTCTTCCATTATGGTATCAATAGTCGAGAAATTTTTTCAGAACAAGCACCCCAACTGAAACGATTCACATTCCTGGCTGCTTTTTCTATTATATCACTTCTCACTCCTTCATCCGAAAGAGCCTGGTGGATACCTGAGGCGATACTTTCGACGTTTGTGGGGTCTACATAGAGCGCTCCCTCACCCCCCACTTCGGGCAACGATGAGATATAGGACGTCACCACTGGCGTCCCAACGCTCTGGGCCTCCAAAACTGGAATACCAAACCCTTCATACAAAGTGGGAAACAAAAAGACATCGGCATTTTTGAGAAGCTCCCATTTCTTCTCCTCGCTCACATATCCCAGCTCCTTGATTGAGTTTGAAAATTGAAAATGAGAAATTGAAAATTTTATTCTGTCGTATCCATACCCCGGCTTGCCCACCAAAACGAGCTCGTGTGGAATCTGATATTTCATTTTTAATAGTTCAAAAGCTTCAATCATCCGCACCACATTCTTCCGTTCCTCTATTCGTCCAATAAACAGCAGGTAGGGTTTTTGAGTCTTTGTTTGATATTTGGCATTTGAGCTTTGAGCTTTTTGGTCATATCCCTCATAGACCACTTGGATTTTTTCCTCAGGTACAGAGTATAGCTTCATCACATCTTTCTTGGTATTTTCAGATACACAGATGACCGTCCGAGCTACCCGACAAGAATAGCGGATGGAAAAACGCATATAGAGCCGTTCCAAAAAAGAATAGCTCTCTGGGCAAAACTCGTATTCCAGACCGTGGATGGTAACCACAGTGTTCTTGGGATGGATGAGGGGCACGGTATGAGCCGGGACAAATAACACCCCCGGGCGATGCCACAGCATTTCCCAAGAAAGACCGATCTGTGTCCAAAAACGGGGCGCCCAAAAAGCCCGTACACGCCACGTCTCCGGCAAATCGAAATCAATCTCCGGCGCCGTCATTCTGAGCCGGCCATCAATGAAAGCAAGTTTCTTGCGTACATACAAAACAACCTCCTGATTCGGAAGTTCTGCTCGTAAATGTTTAATCACCTGGCACGCGTATTCCTCAATACCCGTCCTCCGTTTCAAAAAAGCCCGTGAAGCGTCAATACCGATAATCATACAATTTTCATTGAATATCTGAGAGGGCACAAAGATTTTCTTTTTTCGTTCAATCGTATATCCCGAACATTTCTGGAAGGGAAATCTTTAGAGAAATATTCTGCCAAAAAAACTACTTCGCTAGCATGATACTGCGTTTATACACTTCCAGGTTTTCCAACACAATCCCCGTGCCTTTGACCACACAAAAGGCTGGGTCATCAGCCACATAGCACGGCACATTAATCGTCTTAGAAATCAACTGATCAAGATAGCGAAGCTGGGCCGTCCCTCCGGAAAGCACCATCCCCTTATCCATAATGTCTGCCGCTAATTCTGGTGGCGTTTCTTGCAACACTTGCTTGATGACATTGATGATTTCCCGCAACTCATCTTGAATAGCTTCGGTCACCTCATTGGAAGAGATCGTCACCGTCTTGGGCAGCCCACCCATCAAATCGCGGCCACGAACTTCCATATGATCTTCTTTGACCTGGGCAATAGCTGAACCGATTTTAATCTTGATTTCTTCGGCCGTCCGGTCGCCAATGGCCAAGCTGTACTTGCGCTTGATACAATCGGAAATAGCCTGGTCAATACGATTACCACCAACCCGGGCACTGTGGGCGGCCACTACGCCACCCAAACTAATAATGGCGATTTCAGAGGTTCCTCCGCCAATATTGATAATCATATTCCCCTGGGCTGTGTGGATGGGGATGCCCGCTCCAATGGCTGCCAGGATGGGCTCTT
>JBBQYU010000019.1:0-15077 GCA_038208355.1 Candidatus Moraniibacteriota bacterium | reverse complement strand
GAGACTTGTTTTACAAACCGTATTCAGTCTTTACAGTAAACACTTTCTAATAATTGAGAAATTGCCTTATGCCCCTCCCCCCTCCGGTAGTGGTTTCAAGCTTTACAACAAGCCAAAAACGTGATATCGTAACGCCGAGCTTCCCGAGAAAGCCTTCCTGATGACGTCTCATTTCATATTTTTTTATAAAAAGGCTTCTGCAGGAGGTTTTGCGCAATATAATACCCTATTCATGCTCCATTTCTTCCAAGAACTTCCACTGGCTGTTTTAATAGGGAGTGTCATCTTCCTCGTTTTGTTGATAGTGAGTATGGGCGGGGCAGTTATTTTTCTCCTCATCCAAAATAGCCGTGTAAAGCGTAAGTTAGCGGTTTTTTTCTCAGGAAAAGAGGCAAAAGATTTAGAGAAAGTCCTTCTTGACCAGCTCAAGGAAACCACCGCGCTTGACCAAGAAATACAGGAATTGTTCGAGATCTCAAATCGTTTACGGGAATTGTGCCTCAAAAGTATCCATAAAAGCGCTGTTCTGCGCTTCAATCCCTTCAAAGAAGTCGGAGGAAACCAAAGCTTCAGCGTAGCGCTTTTGGACGGGAAAAACTCCGGGATACTTATTTCATCACTGCACACCAGAGAAGGAACCCGCGTTTACTCCAAACCGGTCCTCACCGGCAATCCTGACGGCTTTCCCTTTACCGATGAAGAAAAGGCTGTTATTCATCAAGCTATCAAAGGAAAACAACCCAGTCTCTAAATAAATCATTGAAACATCCCTACCATCTATGACCGAAGAAACAACCCCCATCGTTATCGCTATTCCCGCCTCTGTGACCGTCAAAAAGCTGAGCGAGCTTTTGGGCATGCCAGTCGCGTCGGTCATTACTGAGCTCATGAAAAACGGCATCCTGGCCACTATCAATGAAGAGATTGACTTTGATACCGCGAGTATCATCGCTTCCGACTTGGGATTTACCGGCATGCCGGCCGAAGAAGAAGTTCTCGAAGGGCAATTGACCCTCGAGGGTTTGAATAAATTACTGCTGGAAGAAAAAGGCTCGGGAAAAAACCTTTCCCCACGCGCACCGATTGTCACTATTTTGGGACACGTCGACCACGGCAAGACCACCCTGCTCGATACTATTCGCAAGGCCTCCGTAGCCTCCGGTGAGGCCGGTGGCATTACCCAGCACATCAGCGCTTACCAAGCCAAAAAACACAAGCAATTGATTACCTTTATTGACACTCCGGGCCATGAGGCTTTCGCCGCTATGCGCAAACGCGGCCTCTCCATCGCTGACATCGCCATTCTGGTGGTTGCAGCCGACGATGGCGTACGTCCACAGACCAAAGAAGTAATCGAGTATCTCAAAGAACACAAGCTCCCGGTCATTGTGGCCATCAACAAAATTGATAAGCCAGAAGCCAAGCCAGAGCGTGTCAAACAAGAACTCGCCGAACACGGTATCCTCTTTGAAGAATGGGGCGGCACCACTATGTGCACCGAAATCAGCGCCAAAAATAATCTCAACATTGATAAGCTGCTCGACAACATCCTTCTCCTTGCTGAGGTGGAGGATTTTCGCTCAGATCAGAAGCGCGATGGCCTGGCCGTCATCCTGGAATCCCATCTCGATCCTCAGAAAGGCCCCGTGGCCACCGCTCTGGTACGTACCGGGACCCTCAAGGTCGGCCAAGACGTCGTTGCCGGGAGTGCTTTCGGACGTATCCGCCGCATTGAAGACTTTGCCGGAAAAAGTATCGAAAGCGCCGGTCCATCAGTCCCAGCCACCATTTATGGCTTCAACACTGCCCCTCAGACCAACGATGTAGTCCAGGTGGTCAGCGGCAAAGGCCTGGCTCGCCTACGCTCCAAAGAAGCGCTCCTGAAAGATGCCACAAAAAGCAAAGTGGGCAAGATTCATGACGATGAAGAAAATATCAAAAAACTTCCCTACGTCCTCAAGGCCGATGTCCAAGGGTCACTCGAGGCTATCGAGCAGATTCTCTCTACCATAGAATCAAGCCAGGTGATGCTAGAACCCATCACTTCCGGAGTGGGTAACATCACCGAATCCGACGTCCGCTCCGCTGCCAATGCCCATGCCCTCTTGATTGGATTCAATAGCGAACCAACTTCCGTGGCCAAACGACTCGCCGAAGCAAACAAAGTAGAAATCACCACCTTCAATGTCATTTATAAACTCGTCGATAACATCAAGGAACGGCTGGCCGCATTACTCCCGCCAGAAATAGTCCGAACAGACTACGGACGACTCTCCGTACTGGCCATTTTCAAAACCGGTAAGCGCGATATGATTGTCGGCGGACGTGTCGGCGAAGGAAAGTTCATCCGGGGTTCTCTCATCGAGATTAAACGCGATGATGAAATTGTAGGCACTGGAAAAATGCAGAACCTCCAGCAGAACAAGCAGAATGCCGATGAAGTCGGCCAAGGAAACGAATGTGGCGTCGTTTTTGAAGGCGCTGAAAAGATTCGGGTCGGCGACACACTTATTTGCTATAAAGAAGAGGAAAAGAAGCAAACCTTGTAGAAATTATGGGTTACCAGATTCCCCTCCCCGTCCAACAGATTCTCCGCATTCTCGAGGCGGCTCATTTTGAGGCGTATATTGTCGGTGGCTGTGTCCGCGACCTCCTTCTCAACCGCACCCCGAGGGACTGGGACATCACCACTAACGCCACTCCCGATCAGATACTGGCTTTGTTTCCGGAAAGCTTTTACGAAAATGATTTCGGGACAGTCGGAGTAAAAGTTGAACGCCTGAACATAAAGCCCAGCGAAAAATCAGTCGGCGAAACCCCTTTATCTGCGGAGGAAGAAAAAGATATCGTCGAAGTGACCACCTACCGCACCGAATCTGGTTACCGCGACAAGCGGCGTCCCGATCAGGTCTCTTTCACTACTTCGTTGGAAGAGGATTTGGCACGCCGTGATTTCACCATCAATGCCCTCGCCCTGGGAGGAAAAACTGCTCAGGATAGAGAAGAAAATAACTGGGTATTGGTAGACCTCTACCAAGGACAAGAGGACCTGCAGCAAAAAATTATCCGAACAGTCGGTAATCCTGAGGAGCGCTTTAACGAAGATGCGCTGCGCCTCATGCGCGCTGTCCGATTACTCTGTGAACTGCGGACACCCAGCGAAAAAAATGACCCGGAAAACTGGCACATCGAGGACACAAGCCTACAAGCTATCCAGAAGCTCTCTCCCAATCTCGCTGCCATCTCCCAAGAGCGCATCCGAGACGAATTTTCCAAGATTCTTCTCTCGCCCAGTCCGGCTTTCGGAGTTGATCTACTGCAAAAACTTGGATTACTCCATGGCATTATCCCCGAGCTGGAGCTGGGTATCGGCGTCACCCAGAACCTCCACCACATCTATACCGTATGGGAGCACAATCTGCGTGCGCTTGCGACCTGTCCGTCACCCAAGCTCTCCGTCCGACTGGCCGCCCTGCTCCATGATGTCGGCAAGCCACATACCAAACGAGGCGAGGGCTACCGAGCCACTTTCTACAATCATGACCATATGGGAGCGCGCCTGACCGAAACTATTCTCACCCGGCTCCGTTTTTCCAAGGACATTGTGAAAAAAGCCGCCCTTCTCGTCGATAATCATCTCTTCTATTATAATGTCGATGAAGTGACTGAAGCATCCGTCCGCCGCCTGATTAAGCGAGTAGGATTAGAAAACATGGACGACTTGATGGCGGTCCGTATTGGTGATAGACTGGGTTCCGGTGTGCCCAAAGCCAAGCCCTATAAACTGCGCCACCTGGAATACGTGATTGAAAAGGTCTCCCGAGATCCGCTCTCGGTAAAAATGCTCTCGCTCAAAGGCACCGACCTCATAGAGGAACTTTCTCTCAAGCCCTCGCCGAAAATTGGCGCCATCCTCGACGTGCTCTTGGCCGAGGTCATCGAAGACCCAAAAAAAAATACCCGCGCTACGCTTTTGGAACGGGCAGCAGTACTCAAAGAAAGTGATTTAGAAACGCTCCGAAAATTGGCTCAGGAGAAAATCAATGAGAAGCGCTCAGAAGATGACCAGCAGATTAAAAAAAGGCATTGGGTAGAATAATAATCAGTCAACAGGTACCCAAGTAACAGTCAGCAAGAAACAACCTTGAAATTCCGGGGTGTGGTATAACGGTATTACGCACGATTCGGGTTCGTGTAATCCGGGTTCAATTCCCGGCACCCCGACCACAATACGTTGGCACAGGAATTATGAAGATCATCGTAGAAAAAATTACCGACAATCCGCTCACTCTCCTACGCCGGGCCGGCTATGTTTTTCAACGCCAGGAAAATGGTGAAATGAGCTTTGTCCGCTCACTCGCACGAGCCGGCTATCCGCGTTTCCACTGCTACACTAAAGTGGAAAAAACTCATCTCCTCCTCAACTTTCATCTGGATCAAAAGAGACATACTTACGGTGACAATACTCGACACCATGGAGAATACGAAAATGACGGGCCCACCAAAGAAGAGGCTGGTCGTCTCCTCACGCTCCTGGGGAAAAATGCCAGGATTATATAACAGGAAAATAACAACTTGGGCAGATGGTGGAATTGGTATACACGCCAGTCTTAGGAACTGGTTCCGCAAGGAGTGAGGGTTCGAGTCCCTCTCTGCCCACACCTCATCAAATTCGATAAAAGTTCAAGCCCCTCAGTACCAAAGATCAAAAAAACAGCCCGGAACAATGGGCTGTTTTTTTCTTTATTCTTTATTCCCGTGACGGATACTTCCGCGAAGCGAGCCCTAAGGAGCGTTGATCGCCACGCTCAGGAATGAGAGAGAAAAGGAATCCCGTCGTGAAGAGAATGAGGGCGACACTTAAGAGAATTCTGAAAGAAAACATAATCGACGTAGGGATATATGAAGCAATGGCGGCCAAGTATTTCCGCGGCCCCTGGAGCGGCCCCTTGGTAAAGCCCGGCTCTTGTAATTCCAATTGATTACTGCTCGAAAGGCGTATTTCCGGTGAATCAAGTTGGGAGATTCCCCATACATCGAGAAGAGCCCGCCTAGTAGCCTCAGATTGGACCACCACGGCCTCCAGCTTGATATTATACATATCAAGAGCCGGTTTACTGGCGATAAAGGATATCTCACCCACGCCTGATTCATCCACGTTTTCTCCGTCAATTGACCACTGGCGTTCAGCCGCGCTTCCTACGAAACTGGGCAAGAATACCGCTTTGAAACCAACCGTATCGTCGGAAAAGGCCTGAAAAACGATATCACTAAAATTATTACAGACTCCACCGATACAGTCGGTGGCACTACCCGTCACGTCCGTATACTGACCCAAAAATTTCGGCCAAGCCATATTGGGATCGAGAGAATCAATGAACAATCCCGGCTCAATAACGTGGAATGTTCGTGAGAGGGTAACGGTTTCAGAGGTCGTGACATCATTAGCGGTCATGGTTACCGTATAGGAGTCGCCGGGATTCCCCGAAACCGGGAAAAAGTTCACGTTATTTTGCTCGCCATCTTGGCAATTGGGTGATACCCCGGCCTTACTACAAACCAAAGGCGTACCATTAATAACCCACTGAAAATTGCTCAAACCGGCCGAATCAACCTTAAGGCCGATAATTTCATTTTTAATGACCCGACAAGCGGCGCGATCGATAGGATCTACATTACAGATGGGCCCTCCTCCTCCCGGCAATGCCACGTGCATGGCTGTTCCCACTAGGACAGGGTCAGCTTTATACGCCGTAATTTTTTTGCCACTAGAAGTGAATTTTACAATGACGTCGCTCTTCCCTTTGCGCACGATGCCACTAGCGAAATTTTCTGAGGCTTTGGTCGTGAAACGAATATAGCCTATCCCACCCAAGAGATATCTTGAAAGCGGTCGGCCGCCAAAAAGATCTGCTCCACTATTGGGCAAATCCAGTTTGAGCCGAAGTGAGTCTAAGGAGATGCCCTTGGTATTTCCCAAAAGATTCCGCGTCCGCAAATCATTAGTAATATCCGCCGTAAACAGACCAGCTCCGGTCCTAAATTGCACATTGTTACTGATTTCTACATTCCATTCAAAAAGTATATCTGCAATGCTATTCAAGGCATTAGGTACAATGGCTTGGACCGCCACGAGATCTCCGCCCTTATCGGCCGTCTCATCGTTCAGAGGAGTGTCCGGCGTGGCACTCATCGTCACCTCCAGGTTTGTCGACTGTCCGCCCTGAGTAGGATCTACAAGATTGCGTTCCAAACATTTGTTGAGATCGAAATCGGCCGTCGGAATCTCCACCTGGTACCCTTTGATATTTTTAAAGTAAGAACCGGTACCCTTCGCTAAAGTGATGGGGCAATTTTTCTTGGAAAAGGCCCACATAATCATCGATGAAGAATCATCATGTTTGGTAGTAAGCATTGATGTGCCCTCCACCGCTACCCCCACCTGGTCGCCGGAGGAGTAGTTCCAGGTAAAAGTCGACTGCCCTAAACCGACGATATTAGCTTCATCCTTATTTCCATTATCAGCCGTATCTGGATCGGAAGGATCGGTCCCCCAGGCAGCCTCCTCTCTCCCCCCAAAAGAACCATCACCACTGGTAAAGCCCGGCATCTCAGGAAAAAGGTGCTCACAGTATGATTTCACGGTGTTGCTACTATCTGCAGAACAAGCGTTAAGCGCCGTGCCGCAAGAGGTAGCGGTGGTTGGATTGGCCACACAGCGCGGACTGCCCACGTTGCACAGTGGCGTTCCGCCCGTGCAGGCCGGGATACCTGATACATAGCAAACATCCGTATCAGCAAAAGAAAAGGCTGGGCCGCTTGTGCCAGAAGTGGGATTGAGCGGATCAGAACCGGGCACATCGATATTCTCCGCATTAATCTGTCCTTCACCTACCATGCAGACCGGGGAAGTACCGGCTGGGCAGGTAAAGTTGGTGTCTCCAGCATCTCCCAGTTCATAGTTGCGACCCGTCGTAGAATCATTGACATAGCAATGATCCGGGGTATTGACTTTGTTGTCCCCTCCATAGCGCGCCTTGTAACCATCATCATCGCTGTCGGGGGCAGCCACCGGAGTATAGCCGTTCTGAACCAGAATTTGAGCCGCTTCTATTTTCCAGTCGTTCACTCTGATATGACCATCGCCATCGCGATCACAGAGCGTTCTTTGCAAAGCGCTCGGCGCTTCAGTCAAAGAACATTCCGTCCGTTTGAGATACCAGGTGTAATAGAGGGCATTTTCACTGTTTGAAAAATACATCGGGAAGGCCTTGACGGATAGCTTTTCTCCAGGTCGCGGATCGTTGGGATTGAAAAAGAGAGATACTTCCGGTGTTAACTTTTTATTATCGGCTACGTTAAAATTCTCCCCCTGACTCTGAAGGCTACCAGTATCCAAATGAAACTGTTTTTGAATATCCGAAACAACACCGGAGGTGGAAGGAATCGATGGCCCGCCAAAAAGACCAGCCTGGACCGGGAGCGTCGCGGTCACAAACATCTGGACCACTATGATAAAGGCAAAAAAGAATTTTTGTTTTCTGCGAAAAAACGGCAACATATCTATACAAAAGCTAAACGATTAGATGACATCTGGTAACAATTTTTTAATGGCGCACTAAAAGAAAAACATCGGTCAGAAAGAAAAACAACCAACTCGCCCCCCAAGACCACCACAGAGATCGTGAATAATAGGCGATTACCCCCGAAAGCGGACTAAAGAGCAGGATGGGGAGCTTCTGCCAAGAAACATCGTTAGACAGAAAAAGCAGTCCAACGAAAATCCCCGTCTGAATGACAATCGCCCACAAGCCGAAGTCCCGCAGCCACAAAAGTTCAATTAGCCCCCGGAAAAAAACTTCATACAAAAGAGCTGTAAACGAAACGAGTACCAATTCATAAAGGATGAACCAGATGAACTCTCGCTCTACGATATTAGGGAGTCGGTAGTGTTCGGCAAAAGAAGTAAAGCGAGTGAACAAGAGAACTGTTCCCAGCGCGAGCGCCACAGAGAGAATACTCGTGAACATCCCCAACCACACATTCCCCTTCTGCCATCCCATGTTTTTTAAGGACTCCTTCAATACCATTTTACTATATAAGAAGGGAATTACCAAGAAAAAAGCAATGCTCACTACAATGGTCTGAAAGAGCGGATTGACCGTATCGCTCTGTTCAGAAAAATAGAGAAACCCCAAAGAAAAGAGCACCAGAAGTCCGGTGACAATAAAGCGACGATAAGAAAAAGGTGTTTTGGTCATGAGTTTTATACTACTTTTTTACGAGACTCTTGATTATATACCTCGTCATTAGATTGTGCTTGAGCTTCTGCTGCTGCTTGCTCTTGAAGCGCCACCCTTTCTTGTGCCAGAGCAATCCGTTCGGCTCTCGTATTTTTCTTCTGTTGAACCTTATAAGCCTTTTCTTCCTTTTTCCAAGCGCTCTTGGCCATTTGATAGAGGACTACCACTATCAGCGTCTCGATGGGGAGAAAATTTAGTCCGAATCCTATCGCTTCCACCAGTCCAAACAAAATGATAACAATGCCTCGTGCTACCTGCTTATTCCCCTTCCCGCCGGAATGATCGAACAGAGTGAGGAGCATCCAAATCAACCCGGTAAAACACAACGTGATAATCGTCCCTATTCCTGGCAACGAGCCAATAAAGACCAGGTCGAGTAAGTCCTTAAGAAGAGCTAAAAATCCGACACCAAGATAGAGAAACAATGACGGTTTCTTACCGGTGAAATTCCCGCCAGCTGCTTGAGCCTTTGTATTTTTCCATGCTTGTGAATATTGCGTCGCCATACAACTACCCGTTAATTCCCGGCATCAAAATCCTTCTTGGCTTCTTCAATTTCCAATAGTTGACGGGGGTCAGAGGTAATGATTTGATCCTCACTGTAGGAGGCAATCACCTTGATGGCCGCGTGTTTGGAGCCCGCGAAAAAGATGCCTTCTCCCACATTGCTTTCCAGCAAGAGGAACTTCTCATGATCGGTCAGAAAGAAGGTTTCGGCCACCAAATCAATCGAAGATGGTGATTGACGAAGCAAAAGCTGCATTGAAGAGTTAGTGATAATCGGCTTGCCATAACGAGAAGAGGCGAAGTCGCCAATGTCCTGAGTAATGGTGGTAAGTCCTGTAAAGTACTTGCGGCAACGCTTGGCAATACCAAAAAGGAAGCTAGCAGCATCTTCGTTCTGCATCATCACCCAGGCTTCATCCACCACGATGACCCGCTTCTTCATATGCATGCGGATTTCGTTCCAGATGAATTGCAAGATAATGTACATGGCAATCGGCCGTAATTCTTCTTCCAAATCACGGATGTTAAACACTACGAGCTGATTGGCGGTCTCGATGTTCGTTTGTTTGTTGAGGAATCCGCCAAATATCCCCTCGGTGTAGCGCTCCAGACGAGTAGCCAAGGACTCGGCCCCTTCCATATTCTCCAAAACGGCATACAAATCGGACATCGTCGGAAAAGAGGTTGCTTCCAACAAAGAGAAATCACTTTCCGGGGTAATATCGCGGATAGCATAAGTTTCTCGGATGGCCCGATCCAGAATAGAGTCTTCCTCCGGCGTCACCGAACCAAGCATCAGATGCAGCAAACCAATCAGATTGGCGATATTGCTGCGGAAAATGCTCTCCGCATCCTCCCCCTCGATACCCCGAGGCAGATCGAATGGATTAAGGTGGACGTCGGAATTGAGCGAGATTTTCATAAAGCTCCCCCCTACCGCTTCGCAAAGATGTTTGTATTCATTCTCCGGATCTATGATGATAACATTGGCGCCAAACATCATGGAACGCAGCACCTCCAACTTGACCGTATAACTTTTCCCCGCACCAGACTTGGCAAAAACCACCATATTGGCATTTTCCATCTTGAAACGGTCAAACAAGATAAGGCCGTTGTTGTGTCGGTTGATTCCATAGAGCACCCCCTCGTTAGATGACAAGTCAGAAGAAACAAAAGGAAAAGTAGTAGAAAGTGGTTCAGTATTCAGGTTATTGGCCACATCGAGAATGTCATTGGCCAAGGGACGGGTCGAAGCGAAACCGTGGTCCATACGCAGGATAGCCGGCTTGATATAGACCAACTGGGCCTCCAGAATAGATTCGATGGCGCGCGACTTGTCGTTAAGTTCCCGCTCATCGGCACCATAAACCGTCATGTACAAACCGAAACGAAAAAACTTTTCCGTGCCCTGCTGTAGTTTATCGCGCAGCCCTTCGATATCTCCCAAGGCCGTTTCCAACATTGGATCGCGTATCTTGCCATCCTCGGCTTCAATATGAATCTGGGACTGCACTTGAGTAGCTGACTTACGCAGGTTCTTCATGATTTCCGCCGTCTCAATAGGGTGGATGAACAAGGCGATATCCATGGCGAAATCCATGTTGATAATCGGCGAGAACCAATTGGTCGACAAGTAGCGTGGGTAAGTAATAACGAAGTAGGTGCGGGAAACCACGCCCCCAATCTGCATGAAGCTTGGGGCCAACTTGATAGCCGGCGGAGCAATCAGGTCCCGCAGCGTCGCGATGCCTCGCTGATAGAGTGTGTCACTGGCCGTGGTTTCTGTTCGCTTCGAAGAAGACATCTTCGCCAGACCCGTTCCTGCTGTACCATTTTTTTCTTTGAAAATAATCTCGTTCATGAAATATATGCTTTAACTGAGTTCTATCCCACCCACGTTCTTGATGACCTTCGTGGTGAAGAGCGACGGATTGTAACTGTTGTAGAGCAATTCAATGATTTCCTCGGTATTAAGCTGAGTGACGTGCACCCCGGTCCCTGACAAGGCTGACCGGACATGATCCACTCGTTGCAACAACTGACTCTTATACGTCTCGAACCGCTCCCCGTCCAAACCGATAGAGCGCTTGGGGCTAAACACTCCCAACATTTTTTCCACAAAACCGCTCTTTTGGTCTTCTACCGGTGAAAACGGCACGACGACATAAAAGAACTTGGACATGATGTTGGAAACCTCAGTCAAATTCTTAATGAAATTCTTGTATTCAGTAATCTGAAAACGCAACAGTTCATTTTCTTGCTCAACTTCTTGGTCTTTCAAAAGCTCGAGGTAGGGGGCGATATTAAAACGGCGGGAACTGATACTGATTTGCACCGGGAAATCAAGCGAATTGAGAAAATTTTGGTACTGAGCAATAATAGCATCCTGCTCCTGGCTGGACTTGAGATCAAAGTTCACCGAGGAAACCAAAAGTACCGCACGCAAGGCTCCGGTTTTGAGCACCATAATACCATCGCGCATCTCTTCCACATCAACGTACTTCTGAGTACTTGAGGCGCTCGGAGCTTTGTTTTTTGGTTTCAAAAATTCCATGATTTCCTCTTTTTATCTTTTATCTTGTGCTCCTCTTGCTCATTCTGCTTCTGTTGTATCTCTCTCATTTGTATCTCTCATCGCTCATTACCTCTCTCGTATCTTTTCTCCCACCCTACCTTCCCCCACTATCAATCAGAGCGGCCAGTTCTTGCAATTTATCCTGAGTCAACTGCTTGCTCCCAGAGACCGATTCACTGGCCTGCGCTGGGGCCGCCGGTTGTTTCTTGGTCGGAGCCACTTCAGTCGGACGCTCCCACACGGCCACTTTTGGACGAAACAAAAAAAATGCGCTATTGAATAAAAACGTACTCATTGGAAACCCGCCAGGCCGATAAAAAGCCAGCGCCATAAATAAGATTACCACGGGGACGGAAATGACAATAGCGGCAACCGTACTGAAGATACCAAGAATCGTCAGGATGGTCGCCCCCATCCCAATCATCCACAGCAACTGCTTCCAGGTCAGTGGGCCAGCAATCTTGTCTTCAACATCAATAAATTGTGGGACGCTAAACATCATAACGCGTGAATTTCAAAGCTCAAGTTTCAAATGCCAAATCAATGGGGGTTTTGACATTACTGCCTGTCATCTTCTCCCAAACTCACCGGCCGGATATGGAAAGGGTTGGATTTTACCGGGACGCGAGGTGCCGATGGCGGGGGAGAAACAACCTTCTCTCCAGGCCTCTTCACTTCTTTCTCCGCAGGGAAAACATGGCTCGAAGTAAAGGAAAGGGCTCCTTTTTCAGCAGAGGCCTTTTCCGAGATATTGCCAAAATGTGTCCCACGGCCCGCCTGAAAAACAGTGTTGGCTGGCCTCTCGGCCTCGCGTGGAGCCTCAGTGTCAGGATGAGTATTCGCTTCGAAATGTGGGAAAACAATCTCGCTCCTCTCGGTGTCTATCGCAAGCGGTATGTTTTCTTCTACCGACTTGAGCATCAGATTGACGCGCTCGCGCTCCTCGGCAGACAAACGCTTACCATTTTCCGAACGGAAAAGAAAGTTTCCGCGCTGCACGCTATCATGATGACCCACTCCCAGTTCATCACGGTAGTACTTGAGCCAGTAAAGAAGCGACGGGCGTACCGGCTCGGTCTGCGACTTGACCCGAATCCGTTCCTGAGTGACCAGCTGATTGCCCAAACTCTCATATTTGGACAAGGCCTGAAGAAGAGGCACGCTGATCAGGGCGGCGGTGTGTCTTTTCCCTTCTAACACCTCTTCTACTTTTGGTTTTGGTTTGATAGTAAGGATTTCTTTTTGGATAAATTCTCTAATAACTTTTGCCTGCGCTAAATCTCCGCTCTGAGTATTACCAAGCAGCGAACTAATCTTATCCTCACAGGCCGACAAAGACAGTTCTCCAAAAAAAAGATTACGAATGCAAAGACTCACACCGGCCATCACTCCGTCCGCTAAATTCAATTTTTCCTGCATTTCCTTTATTTTTTTTGGCATCTCAAAAGAAAGAAGAATTCCTTTTTTCTCTTCCGGGAGAGCATCAAACTTCGTCCAAACAGCAGTATCCTCCTCTGGAGGCATTTTTTCTTCTGTCCCATTTTCAGATACTACCAAAGGATAATATCTCCTTTCTTTTATTTTGTTTTTCACCTCTAACATATTCGTATATTCCGGTTATGGCTGGATTCCAGATCCTCTCCAAGCAGTTTTTTGCTGAGCATTCAACTTGCTATAAGCATCTACATGCTCTTTCGGAGTCCAATTACCACTATGCACCTGATCGGTAACAAAATTAACTACTTCAATATCAGTTGAATGAGTTGCATCACCATGAAGACCCTTCGCTTTCCCAATTTCTTCTGCCGTCATCTTACTTAGATATTTATCATAAGCTGCCTGTCTGGAAACTGGAGGAGCACCCGCAGGAGACGTCCTATTAATTTCTGCATCAATAAGAACCTTTGTGTGGCCCTCTTTTTTCATTTTTCCCTCCAACTGCTCTCTTAATTTTGGATTGGTAGCAAAAGCTCCAGAGGTAACCAGTTTTTCATACTTATCTGCTCCCGCTGCAGTAGAGGTATCTATTTTCAAAGCATCCCCACTAGCATTACCAATAAGCGTTGCAACTTCTCTAGTGTTGTTTCCAAGAGCTTTCAGCGCTTCCGAAAAATCATCTCCCGTGTCGATTGCTTTCCGTTCTGAAAGCAACATAGCTGCTGCTGTAGCAGCTACCTTATCCTGATCGCCATTCTTAAGTGCAGTATGCAAATCAGAGTTACTAACATTGGCTTTTTTCATTTCTTCCGCCTTAGCATAGGCCGCTTTCTGGTGAATAGCCTCGAGCTCAGACTTCGCTGTGCCTGTACCCAAAGCTCCTTTTACCCAAGCCTCTGTCTTGCTTGGTGATTTAAGCCACTTCACTGGAGCCAAGTTATTGAATCGGTCTTTCACTCCCTCGCGAACACCTCGCGCCGCAGGATGACCAACGGAAATATATTTTGCGCCACCCCATGTTTTTCGTCCCGCCCACCTGGCGAACTTCTGACCCTGACCAGTGACCGCCCCAGCCCCAGCGACAGAGAAGGAGTTTGCCAGTCCGATAGACGCCCATAACAGAATAATCGGGATTGAGAACATAGCCATAGAAGCGGCCATCGATGAAGTATCCTCAGTAGAAGTAATGCCGGTAGCCACCTGATTAAACTGGCCAAAGGTGTTGTCCTTTCCAATTTCCGCAAAAAATTGCACGGAAATGAACAGCATAAGCATAGCCGCCGGGCCGAAGAGGGCGTACTGCCAGAATTTATCCCACCACATACTGGCGTATTTTTCCAAGCCAGGAATGACAGTGGCCGCAAATCCCACCGACGAAAAAATAACCAATATAAGCAGGGCCACTAGCCGGATGACGAACATCACAGCTAACACCATGAGTGAGACCGAAAAAAGAAACATCACCACGATAGCTACCAAAATCTTTGTAGCATCTTCATCCGCCCCTTTGGGGAGAAGTAATGTTTTGAGCTGCGCGGCGCTCATGGCTGTCCCCAAGGCTTTCTCCGGGTGAGAGGAATCACCTCCCATCATCTGATTAGCGAAAAAGTACATTGGCACATTAGTAGTGTCGATGAGAAAGCGTGAGACCGGAAAACTAAAGTTTACCAACAGTGCCATAAGCACCAGGTTAAGGAGAATTTTCTTGTAATTATATTTCTGAATCTGAAAAACGGTAGCTAAGGCAGAAAAGAGGAGAATGAGAATAAAGAACAGATTAAAAAAGTCCCGAATGAACTTCCACATACTGTACACACTGGCCCGATTAAACAGGCCATCATTACCAGATATATAGGAGGGATTGATCGCCCAGCCAAACAAAGTCACAGCCACAGAACCCAGCAAACCAAACAAGGAAAAAATGCCATAAAGAAGCCACTGGAAAGCGGAAGCCACAGTATCACCAATTCCAAAAAAATCAGCATGAGCAGAGTGAGGACTCACAAGAAAAATCCCTCCCGCTACCGCCAAAACGGCCAAGCCAAAAAAAGCCGCTGGTATTTTTTTTGTATTTTTTTTCAAAAACATAGCAGACACCAAAAAGAAAAAGGTATTTTTGGAAGTAGGGCCATTTCAACTAAAATTATACCACAGAGAAAGAAAAAAGAAAAAAGAAGCTTCCTTACAAAGCTCCTTTTCTCCCCTCGAAATCTCTTATCCCTTCCTCTGCATCATTTCCTAATATATGTACCCCT
>JBBQYU010000018.1:0-15519 GCA_038208355.1 Candidatus Moraniibacteriota bacterium | reverse complement strand
AGAGGGCCAAGCTTTCCGGAGAAGCGGCCTTGACCAGTCCATGGACCAAGGTGTTGGTCTCAGGATAAAGAATCATAAAGAAACTCCCTGAGGAATAGTTATGACGGATTTTTTCCAAGACATGAGGAAGGTCATCGGCGTGGGCCCTGGCCTGAACCAAATCTTCAATGCTCACTAAGGCCCAGATGAGCTTTAGGCTCTCATTCCATTTGACTTGGGCCATGACGCGTCCCCACAATTTGAGGAGGTGGAGGGGCTGGGTTTTGTAGAGGGAGCGGATGATTTTTTGTTGATCGGCGCCATAATCCATCAGGCGGGAAGCAATTTGGAGCGCCTTGGGAGTGGTGTTTTTTTTCTGGAAACTTTCGGTGGCGGCAATGATTCCCGTGAGGAGGCTCTCGCTGGTGGTCTCGTCGAGTTTTCCTAAAGTATTTTTTTCCAACATTTCCGCCAAAATTTCAGCGGTGGAAGAAGCGGTGATGTCGACGAGGTTGACTTGGCCGAACAGTTCATTGTCCGAATGGTTGTCGATATTGACGATGGGCAGCTCATAGAAGATATCGGGATTCTCTTCATAAATTTTTCCCAGATGCTCTTTGTCGGGAGCGCCGATGATGATAGCGAGATCAAATTTAAACTTGGCTGGGATGAAGGAGAAATCACGCGGATCGATGGACCCGTTTTCCGGAGTCAAAAAAATGCGTAGCTCGTCCACTCCTTCTTCGGTGCGGACGTTGGTGATTTTATTATGAGTCGTACTGAAGGAGAGCACAAAATCACGCGCACCGGTAATGGTCGGGAGGAGATTGTTTGGTTCTTCGATGAAGGAGAGTGACTCTTTATCCTTCATAATATTTTCGCCGGCCACAAACGCTTCTTTGCTAATGCTTTTAAGGAAAAAAGCCATGGCAAATCCCGTAGCCAGCGTATCGCGGCTCGGATAGGTGGGGAGAATAATCAAAGGAGCGACCGTTTTTTTGAGGAGTTCCTCGAGTTGTTGCTGGGGGGTGAGAGACATACGGGAAGAATGCTAAATTTCATGTATAAAGGCAGCACTGAGGGGAAAAGACAGATAGTCAAAGGTATCAGAGAGTCAGAAGAATGTCAACTTTCCCCTGCTTTCTCGCCAAAAAACAAGATTTGGTTTAGGATGGACGTACTATGGAACACCTCATCACCACTCACACCGCTCAGGCCACACGCGCCGTGGGGGAACAACTGGCACAAACAGTGCTTCCTGGCACACTCGTCTGTTTACAAGGAGATTTAGGCGCGGGGAAAACAACGCTGACCCAGGGTTTCTTGGCGGGCCTCGGAGCCGCGCATCCTTATACCAGCCCTACTTTTGTTTTGATGAAGCAGTATAATTTGCCTCAGCCGACTGCTACCGGTATTAAACGTGTCTATCACGCTGACGCTTATCGGGTCGAAGAAAAAGATTTTCGTGAATTGGGATTCATCGAGTGGTGCGCTGATCCGGCAGGCCTCGTTATTCTCGAGTGGCCCGAGCGTATCAAAACGCTTCTTTCGAAAAAACGAATGGATATTGCTCTCCGTTCTCTTTCTGAAACGAAACGAGAGATACGTATTACTTCTCTTGGATAAAGATCTTCAATCGGGAGCGGCGGTTTTGGGGAGTTTGTTGCCGCTGAACAAAGCGCTATACTGGGAGCATGCTTATGAAACAGCAACGGAAACTACTAGTTTTACTTGATGGGAACGCTCTTATTCACCGGGCGTATCATGCCTTGCCGCCTTTGACAGATAAAGAGGGCCACGTGGTCAATGCAGTGTATGGCTTCTCGATGACCCTTTTGGCGGTCTTGGAAAAATTCCACCCGGAATATATTGCGGCCTCGTTTGATTTGGAGGGCAGGACTTTCCGCGATGATATGTACGCCGACTACAAGGCTACCCGGGCCAAAGCCCCGGACGATTTGTATGCCCAGATTCCTCGAGTCAAAGAAGTGGTGCGGGCGTTCAATATTCCCATCTACGAACAAGAAGGATTTGAGGCAGATGACTGCGTAGGAACTCTGGCCCGTCAGGCCGAGCAAGAGGGAGTTGATGTCATCATCGTCACTGGAGACAATGATATTTTGCAGCTGGTGACGCCCGCGGTCAAAGTGTTTTCTATCCGCAAGGGGATCAAAGACTTGGTGCTTTTTGACGAACAAGCGGTGATCAATAAGTATGGATTTGCTCCCAATCAATTAGCTGATTACAAGGGGCTGCGCGGTGACCCGTCAGATAATATCCCCGGGGTCAAGGGGATTGGTGAAAAAACTGCTACGGAGCTCGTGCAAAAATATCACAATCTGGAAAGCGTGTATGCCGCGCTGGAAGAATTGAAACCGGCCGTAAAAATGAAATTGGAGAGTGGCAAAGACGATGCCTTTCTTTCTCGCGACTTGGGGCGGATTCATACCGAGGTCCCGGTCAGGCTTGATTTGAGCGCGTGTGTGGCCAAGGATTTTGACCGGAACGTCATCACCCAGATGTTCCAAAATTTGTCATTTTTTAGCTTGATCAAGCGGTTACCAGGGACTAGCGAGACAGAAGGCGCAAGTCAGGAAAAAGGAAAAAAAGAAAAGAAAACGAAAGAGCGGGAATTAAAAACGAAAAAAGATATTGTAGAATTTTTTCACAGGTCACAGGGGAAGAGGATTGCTGTGTGGGCAGAGCAGGAAACTGCATCTCTGTTTGGTATCGGGATACAAGCAGTGTATTTTTCCAATGCGACGGAAAACACGGTTGTTGTTTGGAACGAAGAGAACAAAGCAACACTCAAGACTTTTTTGGAAGACGAAAAAGTTTCTAAAGTGGTTTATGATGGAAAGTCGTTGATGCATGTGTTTGCGAAAGAAAAGATTATTTTACGGGGAATAGTGTTTGATGTCATGCTCGCCGCCTATCTGTTGAACTCGGGCGGCAATGTCGAGTTGGACTATCTCGTCTTGGTAGAGTATGGCGAACAGCCACCTTTCTTTCCTCCTCCTCTCATTTTGAAACTGGCCGAACACTATCAAAAAAGGTTAGACGAAGTGAGCGCCACTCAGAGTAAAGGTAGGACACTCCACACTGTGTTGGAAACTATCGAAATGCCCCTCACTCCTATTTTGTTTACGATGGAACAAAACGGCATCGGACTGAACGGGGGAAAATTGGAGATCCTGTCGCGAGAGTTATCCGAAGAGCTGGCGAAACTGGAAAAGGATATCTATGCCTTCGCGGGGAAAGAATTTAACGTTAATTCTCCCAAGCAGCTGGCCGTTATTCTTTTTGAGGACTTGCATATTCCGACCAAGAATATTAAAAAAACAAAAACCGGCCTCTCCACGGCCTCTCCGGAACTGGCTAAACTGAAAGCCTATCCTATCGTGGAAAAAATCGAGAGCTATCGCGAACTGGCTAAACTGAAGAATACCTACCTCGATGTCCTGCCGGGATTGGTCCGAACAGATGGTCGCATTCATACGACCTTTCATCAGACGGTGGCCGCCACGGGGCGTCTCTCTTCGGCCGATCCCAATCTTCAGAATATTCCGGCTCGGAGTGTATGGAGCGAGCGCATTCGTGGCGCCTTCGAAGCGGACCCGGGACACGTGCTGGTTGGGGCAGACTATTCTCAGATAGAATTACGAGTAATGGCTCATTTGAGCCAGGATAAAGCATTGGTCACGTCCTTTCATAAAGGGGAAGATGTCCACAAAACCACGGCGGCAGTGGTGTATAAAGTAGCCCTGGCAGAAGTGACGGCTGATATGCGTCGTCAGGCCAAGGTATTTAACTTCGGCATCATGTATGGCATGGGTGCTTACGGACTGGCGCAGGCGGCCGAGATTGATCAGAAAGAGGCGGCCGAATTTATTCATGCCTACTTCAAAAAATTCGCCGGGGTGGCTACGTTTATTGAAGAGATGAAAGAGGGCGCGCGTAAGCACCACTATGTAGAAACAGAACTGGGTCGGCGACGTTATATTCCGGAAATCGAAAGCAGTAATGTCCAGGCAGCTCGTGCCGCAGAGCGGATGGCTATCAATATGCCTATCCAAGGGTTGGCGGCCGATATTATGAAGCTGGCTATGCTGGCCTGTGCACGAGTGGTGGAATCATACGGGACTGACGCGCGCATGGTGCTCCAGGTTCACGACGAATTGATTTTTGAAGTAAGAGAAGAAAAGGCCGAGGTCTTTACTCGAGAAATGAAGCAAGCTATGGAAAATGTTTATCCGCTGACGGTGCCACTCATCGCTGAGACGCTCATCGGAAAAAATTGGGGCGAGATATAAAGGAAAGACAAAGAAAAAACCGGCCACGCGGCCGGTTTTTATGTTTTTAGTGACGGGTGTTGTTCATGGCCTCACGCGCTCTTTTTTCTTTAGTGATTTCTTCAGCAACCGCCCGGACAAGTGCTGGGTGGTAACCGGAAAATTTTTGGTTTTCGTAAATAAATTTTTCACATACTTCGGGAGTCAAATCTTCAATATCGTGTGTTTCCAATAATTGTGTGATTACTTCTCCAAAATGGTATTTCCTGGCAATTTCTGCGGCATCACCAGCTCGTAACTCCTCGAGTTTTTCTTGAAAATTTTTATGTGGGAGCTCCACTCCTTTCGGGGTAGGATAGCCTTCTCTTTGAAAGCGTCTCATGCCGCCGGTGTACAATTCTCCTTCAGACATAATGTTTGTTTTTATCTGATTAAAATAAAAAGAACGGGGTGCACCCGTTCTTTATTACTCTTTTAGTATAGCAGAAAAACCTCTCCGTGTCAATGATGGCCACGTCTCAAAAAAGGATTTACAATGATATATGCTTGATATGTTTACTCAATTTTAAACTATGCCGGAATTACCAGAAGTACAAACTGTTGTGTCACAACTCGAACGCAAGCTTGTAGGGAAAACGATTGTGCGTTTTTGGAGTGATTGGAAAAAGAAAGTGCTCACGCCTTATGCGCGATTTCTCCGGACAATTAAGGGGGCGACCGTGCTCGGCACACGGCGCTTGGGCAAACATATCGTGATTGATTTGGATAATGGTTTTTCTTTGGTGGCTCACCTGAAAATGACGGGCCATTTTTTGGTCAAAGACAATCACAACAGAACTTCGAAAGCGTTTATCGAGGATCGCGTCAATGGGTATATTCATCATATCTTCACCTTCCAAGACGGTACGACGCTGGAGTTTTCCGACATGCGGAAATTCGGCTGGTTGCAGGTGCTGCCTACGACCGAAGTGGAGACGCTCCCGAGTATCCTTTCCTTGGGTATTGATGCTCTGTCAACAAAGCTTACCCAGAGCTGTTTCGAGGCGCTGCTTCTACCGAAAAAGAGGCGCTCAATCGGCGAGACCCTCCTAGAACAAGAGCGCATCGCCGGCATTGGTAATATTTATCGGAGCGAAGCTTTGTTTCTGGCTGGTATCTTGCCGACCCGGATTATTAGTACTCTTTCTGTTGCTGAGAAAAAAAAGTTGCTACTTTCCATCAAGCACGTTTTGCGTCAGGCGGTACGGTTACGCGGGACGAGTGATGGGGATTTCCGTGATACGGATGGCCTGGAAGGGCGATTTCAAAAGACGCTTCACGTGTATGGGCGGACCGGCAAGCCATGCAAGAAATGTGGTACAATGGTAGAGCGTAAAAAGCTAGGAGCCCGGAGCATTTTTTATTGCTCCCGGTGTCAACAATAATAATTACACAGTATGAATACCATGAATACCAAACAAAAGGCGGTCGTGGCTATCGTAGCGTTACTTTTAGTGGGAGTGGTCGGCTATTTCATTTTCGGAAACAAAGCTGCTCGCAAGCCCATCGAGCTCAATAATAAGAACCAGTCGCTTCCAGCGCTTTCGAACGACCCGGCCAATACGGGGCCAGTAGGAGCCATTTCTGGCGTCTCATGCGCGGACTGGAACCGTCGTCCGGTAGCCATTATGCAGCCGGTAGATTCACAGGCCCGCCCGGTGGCTGGTTTTTCCGATGCGGATATGGTTTTTGAAATGCCTAACCCAGCAGCGGGTATTTTCGTGACGCGGCTCATGGGGGTGTACCAGTGCGGTAACCCAGAAGAGGTAGGCTCGATTCGGAGTGCTCGCCATGATTACATCAGTGTAGCCAAAGGACTTGATGCTATCTTTGTTGGTTGGGGTGGTTCCGCTTTCGCCTTAAAAAAATTAAATGAAGGTGTGATTGATAACTTGGATTGTAACAACCAGGGCGGTCATCGAGGAGCGGCCTACTGTTTCCGCAAGGAGCGTACTGGACCGATGCGCATCGAAGACACTGGCTATGTGAAGATTGCCAAGGTTCTGGAAGGGGCTAAAGATTTCGGATATCGTTTGGAGAGTACTTTTGTGGGCTACCCACACCAGGAAGACGCGGCGCTCGATGCTCGTCCCAAAGGCGGTCATCTGCGCATTGGTTTCCCCGGTATCATGGAAGCAGAGTATGACTATGACACGGCCACTAATAGCTACCCGCGCACCTGGGGTGGTGTGCCGGATACGGATCGCAACAACAAACAGCGGATTGCTCCGAAGAATATCGTGGTAGTGATTGCTGAAAATGAGCAGATTTTGTCTAACGTCGATTACAAAGCGCGCGGTGTGCAGGATCCTTGGGAAGGTCTGCCTGCGGAAGAAAAAACCGGTCCGACCAATATCTCCGGCCGCTATAATAACCTGCAGCTCGGTGACCCGTGGTTCGACACCAAAGACAGTGGCAGCGCCTACTACTATATGAACGGGCAGCAGTACCGAGGCATGTGGCGGAAAGACAAATCCAGTTTAGATAGCAAGTTAGCCTTCTTCGATGAAAGTAATAATGAAATCAAGTTCGTCCCCGGCCAGATCTGGGTGGAAGTGATGGTTCCCGGACAGGCGTTTGATTGGGCTCCTGCACAGTAGGTGTACTATCAGCAAGTAAGAAACAAGAGACAAAAAGCGGACAGGTGCCCGCTTTTTGTTTGGAGTGTATAATGAAGATATCTCTCGGTTATGGTTGGGTATGGTTGTTTACTCTCTCTTGCCGCTAACTGTTATCTGCTGACTTGTTGTATGGTGATTTTTCTCCACGGTGAAGATGACTTCTTGGTTGGGCGGCGGAAACGTGCGCTGGTCAAGGCATTTCAGAAAAAATACGTGCAGGCCGAAGTTTTTGTCTTTGACTTTGAAGATCAGGGGACGCCGGAAGATATTCGACGGGCGCTTTCTTCGTGCGAGAGCGGGCTCTTCGCTGCCGAGAAAATGGTGGTGTTTCTCCATCCGTTCGTCCTCGGTGAAGGTGCCGAAAAAATCTTAGTGGAGTTTTTGAAACAGCAGACTAAGAGAGTGGAAGAAAAAAATATTTTGTTGTTTGTTCATGGTGGGAAAGTTAAGAAAACGCATCCGTTGACGAGCGCGCTTCTGAAAGTCGTTGATACTGAAGAGATGATTGAGGTGCCTAAGGGTAAAGAAGCCATGTTTGTGAGAAAAGAATTGGCTCGGCTGAATCCGGAACTGACCCTACATTCGCACCCGCTTACTTTGTTTTTGGAAGCCACCGGGAACAATACCGCTCGCATGGTTTCCGAATTGGAAAAATTAGCCGCCTTCAAAGAGCGCGGAGACATCACGGCGGATGATATCCGGTTACTTTTGGAACCTCCACAGGGGCAGGTAATTTTTGAAGCGCTGGACGCCTTGGGGCGGGGCGACAAAAAAAGAGCTCTCTTCCTCTTTCATCGTGAAGTTACTAAGCCCGGCGGGGCCTTTCCGGTGCTAGCCCTCTGTGCTTGGCAGGTGCGCCGCCTTCTTCTCGTGCGCGAAGCCTACGATCGCGGCATGCGCCGTCCGGCAGACGTCGCCCAAGAGACCAAGCTGGCCCCCTTTGCTGTTCAAAAAATTTTTACGAGTATAGAGCATTTTCCTCTGGCCCGCATTAAGCAGGGAATCATTCTGCTTTCTGATATCGATACTCAGCTCAAGCAGGGGAAGGCTGATCCGCTGGTGGCCCTCGATATGTTCGTGTGGAAATTTTGAAAGCAGCGCGCAACTTATAAAAAGCAGTCAGCAAAAAACCGCCCAAAGGCGGTTTTGTGTAAAAGTATACTACCTGATACAATCGCTATTTCTTCGTGGTCGCTGTTTTGACCAAAGTATTGAGACGGGATTTTTTACGAGCAGCGGTGTTTTTCTTAATCACTTTTTTCTGAGCAGCTTTATCGAGGGACTTGCTGGCCTTCTTGAGCCACTCTTTGGCCTCGTCGATATTGCCGGCTGTGACGGCCTCGCGCGTCTTCTTGATGGCGCTTTTGACGACACCTTTGACGATCTTGTTGCGTTCGGTGTTGGTGGCAGTGACGCGCATGTACTTCTTAGCTGCTTCCTTGATTGGCATAGTTGTTTTTTAGCGTTTATGACCGATGGCCATAATGATGAATAAACGAGAGAGAAGAAAAGCATGGACTTGAGACCTATTCGTTATACCAAAGGAAAGGGTTTTTGGCAAGCGCTCAGGCTTTTGTATAGGGAAAAGTAGCGTGTTACAATGAAAATGTCTGATTCAGTCTTTTTGTCGAGAGTGCTTCACTCGCGGCGGTAACGCGATACAGTATGATAGCTCAATTGGAAGGAAAAATAGCCGGAGTGCGCGGAAATGCCGTGATTGTCATGGTGGGCGGCGTGGGTTACCTGGTGGCGGTTTCAGTCTATACCCTAGGGAAGCTGGCCGGTCAAGGAGAGGTGTTGCTCTACATTCATACCCATGTTCGTGAAGACACTTTGGCACTGTATGGCTTCTTGAACGAAGAGGAACTCTTTATGTTTCAGCTTTTGATTTCGGTTTCGGGCATCGGCCCCAAGGCGGGGTTGGCTATTCTTTCGATTGCGGATGTGAAGACTATTCGGATGGCCGTGGTCAATAAGGATCCGAGTATTCTGACCCGGGTCTCGGGCGTGGGTAAGAAGACGGCGGAAAAAGTGATTATCGAATTGCAGAATAAAGTGGAGGCCGTAGCGGGAGATGACCAGGCTGATGCTGTGGCTGGTCAGGATGCGCTTGAGGCGTTGACGTCACTCGGCTATTCTATCAGTCAGGCTCGCGAGGCTCTCAAGCTGGTCCCGGTGGACGTCAAGGATGTGAGTGCCCGTATTCGTCAGGCCCTGAAAAATTTGGGGAAGAAGTAAAAAGAGGCATGAGCGGGGATAAATGGTGGAGTGATTTTTGTATGGATAAAGAAAACATGGTCTATACCGGCAAGGACGGCGGCCTGCTGCAATCAGAAGTATGGCGCCATTTTCAGGCCGCCTTTGGACGCGAAACAGTACACGTGGTGGGGGAGAATTTTTGGGCAAACGGTATCGTTCATGAGCTGCCCTGGGTGGGAAAATATCTGTATTTTCCGAGAGGGCCAGTAATAAATGATACGCCAGTTTCTCGTTTCGATTTCCAGGAAGCGGGGAAGCAACTCGTTCAAACAGGAAAGAACGTAGGAGCACGGTGGTTGCGGATAGAGCCGCAAAGCGCCGACGAGCTGAAGCAGTGGCAGACAGTCTTCGGAAGAAAAATAGTGAAGGCGCCATACGATGTACAGCCCAAAGAAATCATGATGGTTGATATTACTCCTGAGGAGGAGACTCTCTTGGCCAACATGAAACCCAAGACGCGCTACAACATCCGTCTGGCGGAAAAACGCGGAGTGAAAGTTTTTGTCTCCCGGGAACGGCGACATCAAGAGGCTTTCTTGGGCCTCATCAGAGCGACCACGGGACGGAAAGGTATTGCGGCCCATCCGCGGGCGTACTATGAAAATTTCTTCACGGTGTTTCCGGACGAGATGCGCCAGCTTTTTGTGGCGGAATATAAAGGAGAAGTGGTGGCGGCCAATCTGGTATGTTTCTTTGGAGAGACTGCGACCTATCTTCATGGTGGGTCGGGTGATGCGCATCGCGATGTTATGGCACCGTATCTTCTCCAGTGGGAGCAGATGAAACAGGCCAAAGCCCGGGGCTGTACCCGCTATGATTTGGGGGGCGTTCACTCCCAGTTAGCAGCAAGTAGTAAGCGGCCAGTAAGCAATTCCTGGGAGGGGATTACTAAGTTTAAAATCGGTTTTGCTCCTCAAGCGGCCATTACGGTTTTTCCCGGTACGTATGATGTTGCTCTTGATTCTCTTCATACTACCTTGTATCGTTTGTTTCAGATCCTGAGACGACTTAAGCATTTTTTTCTTTTTTCATGAAACATTTTTTCTCACAACTGGTGCCTCGAGGGCTAAAAAATCAGTATCATCTGTGTAATGCTGTCTTGGCCAACGTGTGGTACGGTTTTCCTGCCCGCAAACTTCAGGTTATCGGGGTGACTGGGACCAATGGCAAAACCACCACCACACAGTTTATCGCGCACATCCTCACTTACGCTGGTAAGAAAGTGGCAATGGCCTCCACTATCAATTTTCAGATTGGAGAGAAGCGATGGGTGAACACCTCAAAATTTACCACTAGGTCTTCCTGGAAATTACAGAAGTTTCTGCGGGAAGCGGTGGCAGCAGGCTGTGAGTACGCGGTGCTCGAGACCTCGTCACATGCTTTGGATCAGAACCGCGTGTGGGGGATTCCCTACGCTCTGGCAGTGATGACCAATGTGACGCGCGAACACTTGGACTATCATGAGACAATGGAACACTATCGTGAGGCCAAATGCAAGCTGTTTCGGCGCGCTAAACAAACGGTGGTCAATGTAGACATGGAGAACCCGGAATATTTCTGTGCCGATACTAAAAAGCCTTCGATTCTCTACAGCACCAAGAATCACGAAGCACATCTGTTCGCCCAAGACGTTTCGTTGGATTTTCACGGCACAGAGTTTACCGTGGACAGCGTTCATTTCCGCCTGCGTATGCCGGGACTTTTCAATATCGAGAACGCCTTGGCGGCTTTGGGGGCGGCTCGGTTGCTTCACATTGATTTTGCCGTCGCGGAGCAGGCACTTGAAAGCATGGCCGGTGTACCAGGGAGGATGGAGTTGGTGCCCAACCACATCAATGCCGATATTATCATTGATTATGCGGTCACGCCGGACGCTTTCGAAAAACTCTACGCTTCGATTTTGCCGCTCAAGATTCCCGGGAGCAAGATTATTCATGTTTTTGGCGCTTGCGGAGAACGTGATCGGGGCAAGCGCCCACAGATGGGAGAAATCGCCTCAGGGGCGGCCGATATCATCATCCTCACTAATGAGGATCCCTACTACGAGGACCCGGAGCAGATTATTGATGATGTAGAGCGAGGTGTTAGCAAGAAGAAAGACAAAGACTATTTCCGTATTTTTGATCGACGAGCGGCTATCGCCAAAGCGTTGGCATTGGCCGAGATCGGAGATATCGTGCTTATTACCGGCAAGGGGGCCGAGGAGACTATGGCTCTGCGTGGTGAGCGGGTACCGTGGAATGAACGGCGTGTCGTAGAAGAAGAATTACAAAAGCTGGCCGCTTCATCGTTGTAAATAAAAAAACGCTTCGCCGGACAGGTGGGGCGTTTTTCTTTTTCAACGAGTGTTAGGAAAAGATTCTGATGAGGAAGATGGTGAGGAAAAGTCCGACGAAGGCACCACCGATGATTTCACTAACCCGGTGGCCGACCCGTTCTTTCAGGCGGGGAAATTTGTCTTTTTCAATACCCAGCTGTTCGACGAGCATATTGAGGTAGCGGCCCTGGTCGCCTAGGTACATGCGGATGCGCGCGGCGTCATCGATAACGATGAAGGCTAGGACTGCTGAGAGAGCGAAGGAACCGGAGTGCACGCCTTCGTAGTAGGCGACACTTACCAGAAGAGACACCACCAGACTGGTGTGGGCGCTTGGCATGTGGCCGTGAGTGAAGGCATATTCGATATTGAACCCGTGTTTATAGGTGTAGAGAGCAAACTTGATGATTTGGGTGATGATGCCAACAGCAATGGGAATCAAAAAAACGAGGTAGGGTTGAAGTGGTTCCATAAGGTAAAGACTTTAATGATAAGAAGGCGATTTCTTGCCCTGATTATAGCATAAAAATACCTCCCGTTGCTTTTTCTCTCTTATTTGCTACTCTGAAAGGAGAAGCTGTAATCAATAACGCTCCTTTTTCCGCCCTAACAGGCTGAGAGAGTGGCGCACATAACCGTATGAATTCGTTTTTTGTAGTCCTTATCGTTTTGGCAGCGGTGGTGCTGGCTATGGTTGTCATGTACAACGGACTGGTCCGTCTTCGTAATCGCGTGAGCGAAGCATGGAGTGATATCGATGTGCAGTTGAAGCGCCGTTACGATTTGATTCCTAACCTGATTAACACCGTTAAAGGCTATGCTGCTCACGAGAGTGGAGTGTTTGAAAAAGTAACCGCCGCGCGGGCTGCCGCTATGTCGGCCGGTACTACGGGAGACAAGGCTCAGGCGGAGAATATGCTTTCGCAGACTCTGAAAAGTTTATTTGCGGTAGCAGAAGCTTACCCGGATTTGAAAGCCAATCAGAATTTTCTCGAGCTACAACGTGAATTGTCTGACACGGAAAACAAGATTCAGGCCTCACGTCGTTTCTACAACGGTAACGTTTTGGAACTCAACAACAAGATTGATATGTTTCCGTCGAATATCATTGCCGGGATGTTTCACTTCACTAAACGGGATTTCTTTGAGGTTGAAGAAGCACAGAAAGAGCCGGTGGCTGTGCAATTCTAGCGGCGGTACAGAGAATACGAAAATAAGTATACTGACTGGCGCGCTCAGAGGAAAAGAGTCGCGCCATTTCAATGAAAAAATATGGCTACCCTCTACCATCAATACGATAAGAATATCCGCCTGACCTGGCTGTATATTACTTTTTTTCTGCTCTTTGTTATTGGAGTGGGATATGTTTTTGCGGGCGCTTTCAGGAACAGTACTATTCTCTACGGGGCAGTACTGGTCTCGGTTCTTATGAGCGTGGCCTCTTATTGGTGGAGCGACAAGATTGTTCTCTCGATGAGTAACGCCCATGAACTTTCTTTCCAGGAAAATACGGAAATCTATCGGCTGGTAGAAAATCTGGCCATCACAGCGGGGCTGCCATTGCCGAAAATCTATATCATTGAGGATAGCGCGCTCAATGCCTTTGCTACCGGTCGTGATCCGGAGCATGGGGTTATCTGTCTAACTACGGGTATCATCGCCCGTTTAGAAAAAATCGAACTGGAAGGAGTGATTGCTCATGAGCTGTCCCATATCGCCAACCGCGACACTCTCCTTTCTACTGTTATTGTCATCTTGGTGGGGTTTGTGGCTCTGCTTGCCGACTGGTTCCGCCATTTTACTTTTTTTGGTGGACGGCGGGGCAATGATGATCGTGGTGGACAGGCCCAAATCATTTTTTTGGTGGTAGGTATTCTCTTGTCGATTCTGGCTCCGTTGGCCGCTATGCTTATGCAGTTGGCTATTTCCCGTAAACGAGAACTATTGGCCGATGCTTCGGGGGCGCTTCTGACGCGCTACCCGGAGGGGCTGGCTCGGGCGCTGGAGAAAATCTCGGCCGATACCAAGCCTTTGACCGTGGCCAATCGTGCGACCGCTCATCTTTTTATCGCCAATCCTTTTAAGGGGAAAAAGGTAACTAAGCTTTTTTTGACCCATCCTCCCGTTGAAGAACGGGTGGCCGCTTTGCGCGGAATGAATCTTTCTTGAAATCAAAGGCCCAAATGAAAAATTTTAAATCAAGCCCCAGAGTCAAGTATCAAAAAATATTTCTTACATATTCGGAAATTTGGATTTTATTTGGCATTTGAAATTTGGATTTTGAAATTAATTTCTATGCCCTCTCCTTACCAAGAATTTGTGCGCAAGGCGAAAGAACGTTTTCAGGCACAGCAAAAACAAAAGTCTTCGCCCGCGAGCCAGTTCCAGTTTACGGCGCATGCTGATTACAAGATGAAGCAGTATGGATTGAGTGTTCAGAAGGTGAAGGGTGTGATTCGTCGTCCCCAACGCACTGAGGTCGGTATCGCTCCCAAGACCGTGGCCGTCATGCAGCCAGTTTCTGCTAAGGTAGTTGATGGAAAAGAAATGTGGAAACAAGAAATCTGGGTGATGTATGTGGTGCGGGAAAGCGTGGCGGCCGGAGGCATGAGGGCGGCAGAGAAAAAAATGAGGAATTTTCTGCAGCCAGCCAGAGTGAGGATCATCAGTGCTTGGCGTTATCCGGGGGTCAGCCCCAAGCGTAACCCTATTCCGGAGGAGATTTGGCAGGAGTTGACAGAGGGGAGTATAATGGAAGAGTAGGGTAAGTAATTTTTTTTAAACAACTATGGACACGAACGCTCCAGAAGGTGGTATGGGTCAGGGGCAGGAGAACAGTCGGAACAGCCAGGGTGGTGGTCAGGGCAGCGCTCCAAAGCAACCGCAGGCGCCCCAGCACGATGCTAAGGGGCTTGTGGGTCAGCTTGAGGCTATGCTCGATGAGTACATGGTCAAGAAGGCTCCGTTTGCCCTGCCGATGAATGTTAAGGAAATCATCGTCAAGATTTCTCCCTATGTCATTTTGATTTTTGCTCTGATGGCCATCCCAGTGGTTTTGGCGGCTCTCGGATTGACTGCGTTGTTTTCTCCCTTTGCCATGATGGGTGGCTACGGGCGCTTCGGAGTGACGGGCTTGATTGCTGGAGTAGTTTCGGCTGCAGCTCTGGTCGTCGAACTGATGGCCGTACCGGGATTGTTCAAACGTACTCACGCCGGTTGGCGCTTGGTGTATTATGCCACCTTGATTAGCTTGGTGGGTAGTATCCTCTCATTCAATCTTTTCAGCGGTATTATTGGTGCCATCATTGGCTGGTACTTTCTGTTCCAAGTCAAAGACATGTACAAGAATTAGTCTTTTTGTCTGAGAACTCAAAACGAGGCCTCGCGCCTCGTTTTTTGTATGCTCGATTGGTATAAAAAGGCTATGATAAAGCACGTATAGCTATAATAGGGTTGACAAAACCCTCTTTTAGGTGTATGATACATAGTTACAGAATAATTCTGTACAACATTTCGTCCGGGCTCACGTTTGGGTCCATTACCAACTAGGAGATTGTCATGTCACGCATCTATTCTTTTCTGGCGGCTATTCTGATCGCTTTGGCCGCTACTGGCTGTGCCTCCTACAAGGAGACAATCACCACCCAGAACGCTGACGGCACCACCACGACCACAGAGAAGTCAGGGGTCAAATGGGCGCCAGCATCCGCGTATTACTACTACCCTGATCCTATTTGGCAGAGATGGGGGTGGCGGCAACAGGCACCCGTGACGGTGATAGTGTGTCCCCGTGGACGGCGCTGTTATCCTCAATCGTCCTATCACTAAGGGGTGATACGAAATTTTGGAGCGGCTTACTAGGTATTATCCTGGTAAGCCGCTTTCATTTTTTTTGATGACCTTCTGAACAAAATCTACTTTTTCCGCTATACTGAACATAGACATTAAACAGAAACAGCAATAAAAACGGGAACGTATGAAACAAACAAAAATAGTGGCGACGATTGGACCG
>JBBQYU010000017.1:0-15535 GCA_038208355.1 Candidatus Moraniibacteriota bacterium | reverse complement strand
TGGCGATGGCAACGATGAGGACGGAGACAGTACGAATGGAATGTTCCGGGATCGGGTAAAAACCGTGTCTAAGCTTGAAGAGGAGATTGCCAAAGCGGAACAGGAAATATTGAAAAAACAAGCGGAGGGAATGGACGTGACCGCCGCTCTCGCCCGTTTAGCCCAGGCCAAAGTGGCCCTTGGGTCGGTGGGTGGAGCTTTCGATGCCAATAACCTTGAAGAAGTGAAGCGCCTTGGTCAGGAAGTGAACAAATTGGCGCACTCGGCTCGGAATGAGGATATTCATGATGCTGGAGATATAACTGAAAAAGTCGCTAAGATAGCTCGACGTATTACCCAAACAGAGGGCAAGATTGTTTTGTTTGAGGCGGTCGGTGGCGATGGCAGCCAGTTCAAGTCCTCGTTGGCGGGAGTAGCATCCGATTTTTCCGCTCTTAAGGCGACAGTATCAGCCGGTGGTTCGGATTTTGGTACTTCGATGACCGCATTGGAAGTTCTTGAGAAAAAGGTGAAGACAATCAAGAATAGTGTTGAGAATGCTATCTACGCTTTGGGAGGAACGGACAGTCGTTATGATGATGACTATAAGAACGAAACAGACGATATCGTGGAGCACTTGAAGAAAGTGGCCGATATTCGCGATGACAATGTCGGTGAAGCTGTCCGTGGACTGGCAAAGGATCAAGAAGCATCCGCCCAGAAGGTTGGCGATACCGTAGCGGCCATTGATCAGCATAATCGAATATTGCAATTACTCTTTGGAACAAACCCGAGCAATTTGAGGAGCTTGGAGCAAGAGATTGCTGCTAACAAAAAGCGCGCCGCGGCGTTGACCCAGGCGGCTAATGTTATGGAAGATCAGGACTTGAAACAGATTCTCCTTGATCAGGTAGAAACATTGAATCAAGAAACTTCCAAATTGGAAACATTTGTTGGTGGTCAGCGTGATCGTCTGAGTGCCTTTGGTTGGTTCTTCAATCTCTTCTCGAAATAAGAAAAGCAAGTATATAGGTCGAGAAAGAAAAAGGGGGCGTGAACCCTCTTTTTCTTTTTATGCTAAAATAGGGGTATGTCAGAATACTATAATCCCAAGCGTAGTAGAAACCTTTTTGACCCGGCCGGGACGGAGCCTTTTCGCTTGAGTCGTTCCAAGCTAGAGCTTTTTATGAATTGCTCGCGCTGTTTCTATCTGGATCGTCGTCTGGGGGTGGGGCGGCCGCCGGGATTTCCTTTTTCCCTTAACTCCGCTGTTGATACTTTGCTCAAAAAGGAATTTGATATCCATCGGACCAAAGGGACGGCTCATCCGCTTATGAAGGCCTATGGATTGGACGCGGTGCCCTTTCAGCATGAAAAGATTGAGGAGTGGCGCGATTCTTTACGTCGGGGCATTACCTTCCTCCATCCAGAAAGCAATTTTTTCTTTACCGGAGGAGTAGATGACGTTTGGGTCAATCCGGATGGGGAACTCCTGATTGTGGATTACAAGGCGACGGCTAAGGATGGGGAAGTAAACTTGGATGCCCAGTGGCAGGGCGGCTATAAGCGCCAGATGGAAATGTATCAGTGGCTGTTCCGGCACAATGATTTTTTAGTCTCTCCGACCGGCTATTTTGTCTACTGTAACGGCCAAACGGACCGGGAGGCCTTTGATGGTAAGCTGGAATTCGATGTGAAGCTCTTGCCGTATACTGGGGATGATAGCTGGGTGAGTGAGACGTTGGTCGCTGCGCATGAGTGCTTGATGCAGGATGAAGTGCCCGAAGCCAATCATGATTGTGACTACTGCGCCTACCGGCAAGCTGCGAATGAGCTGGAATAGAAGCCATTTTTATGGTATTCTTTTTGTATGAAAAAGTAGGTAAAAAATTATTTGAATGTGAAACTATGAAGCATTTTGGTGAACACTTAACACTCGATGGATATGGAGGGGACGCCGAAAAATTAAATAACAAAGAATTGGTGCTGCACTGTCTTAAGGATTTGCCTGATATGCTTGATATGCATATTTTGGCTGGACCGGAGGTATACTTTGCGGCTGGAAACGGAGCAAAGGACCCGGGAGGGTGGAGTGGCTTCGTGATTATCGCAGAAAGTCATATTAGTATCCATACTTTTCCGGGTCGTGGTTTTGTTAGCATTGATGTCTATACTTGCAAGAATGGACTGCAAACTGACCACATCATCAATTATTTCGTAAAACAGTTCGATCTCCAGGACACAGAAACGAACTTTATCGAACGGGGGAAGAAATATGAGCAGACCAGTTAGAGTCGTGGTCTTGGGAGAAACATATTGAAACAGATAAACAGCATTGACAAAATGCTGTTTATGATGTATAGTAAAAAGTTGAACTTTACCAATTGAAAATAACCGAAACGGAGGAGAAAATGGATGAATGGCAGAAAATCTCTCTCAATATTGTCACAATAGTGGCATGGGCAATTGGCATCGGACTTACGCTCTATGTCATAACGAGAAGGAAGAAAATGCAGGAGCAAATGGGGATTTCAGCCAAAACCTATTTGTCTCTTGTTGTGGGGGTAGAAATCCTCTACACGACTGGGGTGATTCTCATTCTTACAGCCATGGGTATCAATGTGATGCAACACCTGGTGAGGCTTGAATTTCAGAGGGCCTATACCGTGCTCAGCCAATTTGATCATTCAACCATTCGTTTGGTTGGCGTCATGGGTTGGGTTGGATTTTTCATCAACATGGGTGTTTCGTTTGTGACGCCGGTCTATCTGCTCATCGCGGGGGGAGACAAGCTACATCCCCGAATCAGGTTTCTGGCCAGGACAGAAATATGGCTCGAGATTGTGACAGCGGTGTTGATATTTATCACCCTCAAGTTCGGGTGAGAAAGGAGAGAAAGAAAAAGTTTAGATAAAAAAAGCGGGAGTGTTGTCGCATTGCGATAGCACTCCCGTTTTCAATTTTTGTGGCCGCTTTTCCTAGATGAATATTGCCGCAACTTTGGCGAACAGCGCCATTATTGGTTTTGGCAGGAATCGGAGGATACCCCGGAGTGGGTTTTTGTAAAACATCAAGACTCCATAGTTAAGGCTATCTGGATCCTCCATATATTCCGGAACGATGCGAACAACCTTGAAGCCGGCTTTTTGGTAGAGTCGAATCTCTGGGTCTCTCGTCCGTCCGTCTTTGCCAACGACGTATTCCTCAATATCCATGCCCTTGGCTGCCCACTTGTGATACGCGGGGACCCTCGACCCAAGAAAGACGCCGTCTTTGTTTCCGAGAACAACAGAGAACAGAAAGCCAGTCTGAATCAGTTCGTCACCAATTCCTTTCCCTTGAGCTGCTGGATCAACCGAGAGATCAAGGCCAAACATACAGCCGCCAGTCTCGTTATTGGTTGCGAGCGTGCCGCAAGCACTGGTTTCTTCCCAGTCTGCGGCCTTCATTGCGGTCTCTTTGTTGATACTGATGGCACTCAGCGTTCCAACGATGACATCGCCTTCGAACGCCACGTAGAGGTGTTGCGGACAATTGTGCAATTGCTGCTCTATCTTTTTTTTGGTCCAGAGGTATTTTTCTGGAACCATAGGCCAGGCAGCTTTGTTTACTGCTACAAAGCTTCTGATGATTGTTTCCTTGTCGAAACCTTTTTTGAGTAGGCTCGACACGCGCTTTACTGTGGACATGATACTACCTCCTAGGCTTAAATTTTTTCAGGGATTGTTAAATTGCTCACGAACTATTCTAGCACATAAAAAATGAATTGTCAATAGAAAAAACTTGAATAATATTTGGTAAAAAGCTACTATGGAGACAAATGAGGGTAATATAAAAAATATGTTTTCAGTTCTCAGTTTGGCCTTGTTGGGAATTATAGTTTTTTTGCTTTTTCTTTTAGGTTTTTTTGTACTTTCCAAAGGCTACAGAAATAAAACAAATCAAAGCTTTTTTTTGATGGCATTTTTTTTGATTATTTGGATAACAACCTCTTATTTTGAGGACGAGGTATCAAGCTCTTTTCTCAAAATGATTTTATTGGAGGCAGACTTTGCTTCAGCTGCTTTTGCCTCTTTTATGATTTTTCTTTTTTGTGCAGATGTTGCAAGCTTGAAAATTACTAGAAATATTTATTTTAGATTAGGCACATTTTTGGTCCCATCGATTGTAATGGGACTTATTTTTTATACTGATAGTGTTGTTACGGGTTATCAAACAACTGCTTCAGGGATGATTATACCACTCTATGGTTTTGGAGGAATCATTTATAACATTCTTATCTCGACAGCTCTTCTTGTTGGTGTTAGTCTTATTTTTTTCAAATTTAATAGGGCGAATTCCTTTGAAAAGGTTCGCTATACCTATCTTTTGATTGGAGTATTTTTGTCAGTGATTGTATCGCTTGCGACAAATGTTTTTTTTGCTGACATCATCCAGCAGAGTCCTAACAATCAATTTTATTCTCGGCTTGGAGTTTTTGGCGTATTTTTTATTGTTTTGTTCCCGGGGTATGCCATTATTAAACACCGTTTGTTTAATATCAAGGTAATTACGACGGAGATTCTGTCGTTAGTCATTTTACTTACTTTGTTTGTTGAGATTTTTTTGGCAGAAAGCTGGAATCAAGTGATAGTCAGAAGTATAGTTTTCGCAATTATTCTTATCCTCGTTATGATGCTTGTGCGCTCTGTGGATGCTGAAGTGAAGCGCAAAGAGGAATTGCAGGAGCTTTCCAAGCGCCTGGCCAGTGCCAATGTGGAACTTAAGCGTTTGGACGCGGCCAAGTCCGAGTTCATTTCTATTGCTTCTCATCAGTTGCGGACCCCGCTCACTGCTATCAAGGGATATATCTCACTCATTCTTGAGGGTTCCTACGGTGAAGTGAATGTTTCAGTACAGGATATCTTGAACAAGGTCTATACGGTGAATAATCGTATGACCCAATTAGTGGAGGATCTTTTGAATATCTCGCGTATCGAGTCTGGGCGGGTGATGTACAGCTTTGCTCCGACGCAGCTGGAACTTCTGGTAGCGGAAACGGTGGACGTTTTGTCACTCATGGCCAAGGAGCGGCATCTTTATTTGAAAATAAATCTTCCCAAGAAAACGCTGCCGAAACTTTCTTTGGATGCCGGTAAAATGAGAGAGGTGGTATCGAATTTGATTGATAATGCCCTTAAGTACACACCGGAGGGAGGGGTGACGGTATCAGTGGAAGAAAAGGGCGGCTTTGCCTGCGTGATGGTGGAGGATACTGGTATCGGAGTGAAACCAGAAGACGCGAAGCATCTGTTCAATAAGTTTACTCGTAGCGCCGAGACCAGGAAATTGGATGTTTCCGGAACGGGTCTTGGACTGTACGTGGGGAAGAACTTTGTGGAAGCCCATCAGGGGAAGATTACTGTAGAGTCCGAAGGAGTTGGTAAGGGGACGCGCTTTACTGTTATGTTACCACTATCGCGGGCCGTTTCTTCCGAGGAGAAATAGGCTGAAAAAAGATAAGCCACTCCGAGTTGATTTTGGAGTCAATTTCTGGTATTTTGAGTGTAGCTAAGCTCTTGAATGATTGAAATATGTCGAAGATTCTGCTGGTGGAGGATGACCCGTTTATTGCGGAAATATACAAGAAGAAATTTGAGACCTCCGGCTTTGAGGTGGTGAACGTGGCTTCTGGTAAAGAGGTGCTCAAGGTAGTTAAAGAACAGGTGTTTGATTTACTGCTGCTTGATTTGGTGATTCCGGAAATGAGCGGAACCGAGGTGCTCCGTGAGCTGCGTCAGAATCCCGAGTATAATAAAGACCTCAAGATAGTGATTTTTAGCAATCTGAGCAGCACGGAAGATCGCGAGGAAGCGTTGAAACTTGGCGCCAATGGTTTTATCTCTAAGACGGAATTTTCACCTTCACAAGTTGTAGAAGAGGTGAATCGTTTTTTGCGTCAGTTTCAGGAGCAGGAAAAAAACTCTTTGCACCGAGCGCCCGGTGCCCTGGTCGGTCCTCATCTTGGGAAGCGGTTGCTGTTCATTGAAGACGAGCCTTTGTTTATAGAAATGTTTGGGAAGCGTTTACGGGATGAAGGTTATGAGGTTGTGACCATGAAGGATGGTGTTTCCGGATTGAAAGCGGCCATGGAGGAGTCGTTTGATTTGATTATTACTGACGTCATGATGCCGGGAATGGATGGCCGGGAACTGATTAGTCAGCTGCGAGACACGGAGCAAGGGAAACAGATACCTATTTTTCTTCTTTCCGCTTCGGTATCAATGGAGGATGAGAGCGTGAAAATCCTCTCAGACGCCGGGATTATTACGCGGGCATTTTTGAAGACGCGGATTACGCCGAGCGAGTTGACATATGCGGTGAATGATTATTTTCATGGTATGGTGAAAGCAGGTTAATATGGGGATTGATGTAACGATTTTTTATATGGAACGGACACTTATTCGGGAAATACCCGAGCATATCGGTGAAACAGTGAAACTGTACGGCTGGATTGATGTGCGGAGAGACCATGGAAAGCTGATATTTCTTGATTTGCGTGACCGGTCGGGCAAAGTGCAGATGGTGGCGCTGCCCCATCATCCGGAGGCGCATGAGAGCGCTCAGGCGCTCCGTTCAGAGTGGGTGGTGGAAATTACCGGACAAGTGAATCCTCGCCCTGAAAAATTGGTCAATGCCAATCAACCCAATGGCGCAGTAGAAATCGAGGTCCTGTCCGTGGTCGTCTTGAACGAATCTGAAACGCCGCCTTTCGATGTTCAGAGCGACGGGAAGGAAATCAATGAAGAAATTCGGCTGACGTATCGGTACCTTGATTTGCGTCGCGAGCGGATGCAGCACAATATGCGCAATCGGCATCGTGCCCTGGAGAGTATTCGAGCCTCCTATGCTCAGGAAGGTTTTGTAGAAATCGAGACTCCTCATATGACCAAGTCTACTCCGGAAGGGTCCCGGGACTTTATTGTTCCTTCGCGTCTGGAGACGGGGAAGTTTTATGCGTTGCCCCAATCTCCTCAGCAATACAAACAGCTTCTGATGACCGCTGGGTTTGAAAGATACTTTCAGATAGCCCGCTGTTTTCGCGATGAGGATACTCGTGGCGACCGTCAGCCCGAGTTTACTCAGGTGGATATGGAAATGAGTTTTGTCTCTCAAGAAGAGGTGATGGCGCTCAATGAAAAAATCATTATTGATTTGGTAAAGACGGTGTACCCGGAGAAAGAAATACAGCAAGTACCGTTTCCGCGCATTTCCTATGCGGAGGCGATGGAGAAATATCATTCTGACAAGCCGGATATCCGCAAAGACCAAAATAACCCGAATCTTTTGGCCTTCTGCTGGGTGGTGGACTTCCCGTTTTTTGAGAAGGATGACAATGGCGGCTGGACGTTTACACACAATCCATTTTCCGCTCCTAAGCCAGAGTACATGAATGATTTGATGGAAAAGAAAAATATCGAGGGCATCGTCGCGGCTCAGTATGACATGGTGCTCAATGGCTATGAGATAGGCGGGGGAGGAATTCGGAATCATACCTCAGTGGCGCTAAAAAAAGTTTTTGAAATTATGGGTTACCCCGAGGAAAGAATCGTGGAAAATTTTGGACACATGCTCAAAGCCTTGAATTTCGGTACGCCGCCGCACGGAGGGTTAGCCTTTGGGTTCGACCGGCTCATGATGATTTTGCAGAACGAACCGAATATCCGTGAGGTTATTACCTTTGCTAAGACTGGTGAGGGGCGAGACCCGTTGATGGCGTCTCCTTCAGAGGTATCAGCTGAGCAGTTGCGTGAGCTGGGGATCACTTTTGAAAAAAAATCGAAATAAAGACCCGTTTGCTGGAAAAAAAACGGGAAATGGGATAGAATGGGGGATGTCCTGTTTTTAGGTTTTCTTAAGGAAAGTTTTTACGTATGTCAAACCTGGGGCGATTTATAGAAAATATCCAAAAAAGCCTTTTTAATAGGTTTTTTGGGCACCTTTCCCAAGATATTGGGATTGATTTGGGGACAGCTAATACCCTGATCTATGTTCGCGGGAAAGGGATCGTTATCAACGAACCTTCGGTCGTCGCCGTGAACCAGCGGACCGGGCAGATTTTGGCTATTGGACGTGAAGCTAAAAAGATGGTGGGTAAGACGCCAAGCCATATCGTGGCCACACGCCCACTCGTTGATGGGGTGATTAGCGATTTCGAGATTACCGAGCAGATGCTTCGTTATTTCATCAACAAGGTGAATCAGGAGAATTTCGCTTTTCTCCGGCGGCCGCGGGTGCTCATTGGCATCCCTTCAGGAGTGACTGAGGTGGAGAAACGAGCGGTCATTGAGGCGGCACTCAATGCCGGTGCCCGTCAGGCCTTTCTCATTGATGAACCGATGGCCGCTGCTATCGGCGCTCGTCTACCTGTTATCGACGCGGCGGGGAATATGATCGTCGATATTGGTGGGGGCACCACTGAGATTGCTGTTATTTCTCTGGGTGGGGTGGTCGCTTCTCGGAGTTTGCGGGTCGCGGGAGACGAGATGAATGAGGATATCATCCGTTACAGCCGGGACGAATTTAACATCTTGATTGGTGAGAAGACAGCCGAAGAGGCTAAGATTGCTATCGGGAGTGCTTACCCCCAAAGAGAGAGGTTGTCTTTTCCTTTGCGTGGTCGCGATCTCGTGTCCGGACTGCCCAAAGAAGTGATGGCGACGGATGAGCATATTCGTGAAGCGCTATCACGTTCTATCCGCATCATTATCAACAACATCAAGACCATCGTTGAGGAGACGCCACCGGAACTTTTGGCAGACATTATGCAGCACGGTATTATTTTGGCTGGTGGTGGCAGTTTGATTCGTGGGATGGACAAGCTTTTGGCCAATCAAACAGGCATACCGGTGCGCATGATGGAAGACCCGCTTACCGCTGTAGTGCGGGGGACCGGTATCGTTTTGGACGATATGGAACATTTGAAAGAGGTGTTGATAGAGGAGGAACAGAATAAACCCTTGGGGTAATCGAAAAATGATCTTTGAGACTACGGCCTATGGCTTTACGGAGAAAATTCATCCAAACAAAATTTTTCCGAGCACTGATTGTTTTTAGCATTCTTCTTTTAGGTTTTTTGTTCCCGCCGCGTTTTATCATGGAACCACTCCGAGTGGTGGCTACGACGGTTTCCTGGCCGGTGGAACAACTTTTTGCATCGATTGCTTTTCAGGCCCGTGATACTTTTGGTTTTTTTGCCTCCGTGGGAAGCCTGAAGAGTGAGAACGAATATTTGCAAGGGGAGAATACTCGTCTTTTGGCTGAGAACGCTCGCGCTCTAGATACAGCAAAAGAAAACGAAGAATTGCGCCGGGAACTTGATTTGCTGCCGCGAGCGGATTTTAAGCTGAAAGCTACTGAGGTTATCGGAAGAGATGTAACCGGGTTGGGTAACTGGATTGCGGTTGATGGGGGAGCGGTTGATGGTATCACACGCGGTATGCCGGTTATCGTCGAGGGTGGCGTTCTGGTTGGACGAGTAACCGAGGTCTTTCCGAAAAGTGCTCGAGTGATGTTACTTTCCAATCCGGAGAGCCTCATCAGTGGGGTGACTCTGGAAAATAATGCCCAGGGGATTATCAAGGGAGAACATGGACTCGGGATTCTTTTTGACATGGTGCTGCAAGACGATGTGCTCAAGGCTTCCGATACGGTAGTGACTTCAGGCTTAGGCGGAGAGCTTCCCAAGGGGCTTCTGGTGGGAACGATTCAGGAGAGACGACTTTCCGAAGACCACCTTTTTCAACAGGCGTCAGTCGTTTCTCCGGTTGATTTCTATTCTCTGCGCTATGTCTTTATTATTCAGAACGTTCTAAAACCATGAAGCTTTTTTTCTTCCGTATGGCGATAGTGTTACTCTTGGTATTTTTGCAGCTTTCTTTTTTTGATATTCTTTTTCCGTGGTTTCATGTACCAATACTGATTTTGGTAGCAGTGGTTGCCTGGACGTTAGTTTCTGGTTTCCCTCATGCGCTTTTTATGACCGTGCCGCTGACGATTTTGTTCGATGCCGTTCTGCAGGGGGCGGTTGGAGCGTTTTCGCTCTACGCCATACTTCTGGCCTACGGGACAAGCTTTCTTTCACGGCGCTTGCTCATTGAGCATCGGGGGCTGAGTTTGGGCCTGTACGGGCTTTTTGCTGCTTTTTCCGCCGTAGCGTATCAGCTGCCCTTTCTGCTGTTTTCGGGAGTGCCTACAGGCCTGGCTGCTCTTACCACTACTCATTCTCTGTCTTGGTTTTCTTTCGATATGCTCGTGTTCTCTTTCCTCTGTACCCTTTCGTTGTTTATCGTAACTTACTGGGCGCTGAGGAGGTTTGAATCGTACGCTGACGTGACGGCGCAGAGACAATTTTCCAATATCCGCTAATATGAATATTTTTCTTTCCAAAAAAAAATTCTTACACAAGAATGGCAGCATGGAAATCGATGACGCCGTGCTGACCGTTACGGAGAAGGATGCGGTCAAGATGGAGTGGCCGCTTGAGCGCTCTCTTTCTGGCACGCTGCTTCTTTTTATGGGGCTGGCACTGGTACTTCTGGGAGGGAGGTCTTTTTATCTGAGCATTTTCAAGGGAGATGAGTATCGCCAACTTTCAGATCGTAATAGTCTGCGCGCGCTCGTTATCCCGGCGCCTCGAGGGATCATCTACGATACCTTTGGGAAGCCTCTGGTATTTAACGTTCCTAGTACGGATGTTATTTTGACGCCCGTTGATGTTCCCGTGGAGCGGGAAAAGCGTGATGTTATGAAAACGTTGTTAGCGAGCACTTTTTCGTTGAGTCAAGAAACGCTCAATGAAGTTTTCGATAAACTTGATCAGAGTGTGACTACGCCGGTACTTTTGAAAGAGCGCATCAGTCAGGAAGAGTCGCTGTTATTTCTTAGTCGGAGCCATGATTTGCCGGGAGTGAGTTTATATCTGACAACCCAGAGAAACTATGTTGATAGTTTGATATTTTCTCATGTTCTCGGGTACGAGGGAAAAGTACGCAAGGAAGACTTGGTGAATCATCCAGAGTATTTGATGACTGATTCTATCGGAAAACAGGGAATTGAAAAGAGTTATGAGGAGTTTTTGCGCGGTCAACATGGATTTAAGCGCGCGGAAGTTGATGCGTTCGGACAGGTGAAAAAAGAGCTGGGGGTGGTGCCTCCGGTTGCCGGACAGGACCTCATCCTCAATATCGATGCTGATTTACAAAAAAAACTTTTCGATAGTCTACAGACGCTTTTGGAAAAAAATAATCTCAAACGGGCCGCGGCCGTTGCCTTGGACCCGCAAAACGGAGCCGTGCGTGCCTTGGTCAGTTTGCCGAGCTTTGATAATAATCTCTTTGCGACTGGTATCTCTGGAGCTGAGTATCAAAGTCTTTTGAACAATCCTTCCGAGCCTCTTTTTAATCGGGTTATTTCTGGAGCCTATCCACCCGGCTCGACCATCAAGCCAGTGTTGGCGACGGCTGCTCTCTCAGAAAAGGTGGTCAATGAAAATACTCAGATAGAAAGTCGTGGTGGCATTAGTGTTGGTAATTTTTCTTTCGGCGACTGGAAGGCTCATGGGTTTACTGATATCAGGAGAGCTATCGCGGTTTCTAGTGACGTTTTTTTCTACTCCGTAGGAGGTGGATATGGAGCTATCCCCGGATTAGGTATGGAGCGGATGAAAAAATATGAGAACTTATTTGGCTATGGAGAGAAAACAGGTATTGACTTGCCCGGTGAAGTTGATGGCTTCATCCCTGATCCGACGTGGAAAAAAGAAAAGATTGGTGAACGCTGGTACATTGGGGATGATTATCACGCAGCCATCGGTCAGGGATTCATTACGGCCACGCCGCTTCAGATACTCAACAGTGTGGCGGCCATCGCCAACGGCGGGACGCTTTATGTTCCCCACATTGTTTCCCAAGAGCGTTCTCCTCTAGGAAAAGTGACGGCCCTGCCGACCGAGGTTGTTCGTAAGGGTTTTATTGATAGTGATATTTTACGAATTGTACGGGAGGGGATGCGGGCAACAGTTACCGAAGGGACGGCTCAGTCGCTTAAGGATTTGTCGGTGGCGGTAGCCGGAAAGACGGGGACGGCTCAGTTCGGTAATGAGAACAAGACACACGGCTGGTTTGTATCCTTTGCTCCCTACGACGCTCCCAGGCTTGCTATGATCGTCTTGGTGGAGGGCCAGGGCGAAGAGGGCTACAACGCCGTACCGGTAACCAAAGACGTGTACCAGTGGTATTTTTCGCGTGAGAAGGAGTCTCTCTAAAAAGGCCTTATTAAAAGCCAGAAAGAGGGATATTGACTTTTTTTTCGATTTTGGTACTATTGATAAACTCTTATGAGCATCTTCTTTCCTGGTGGATAGAAGTTTTCTTTTACTAATATAAAGTCATGGCAAAAATTTTTACCGTTGAAGGTCTCAAGAAATTGAACGACGAATTGGAAGAACGTAAGACCAAGATTCGTCATGAGATTGCCGAGACTATCAAAGAAGCCAAGGAACAGGGCGATCTTTCTGAGAACGCCGAGTACAGCGAGGCCAAGCATCATCAGAATGAGAACGAGAGCCGTATTGCGGAGCTTGAAGGCATGTTGAAGGATTCTGTGGTGGCAGCCAAGCATAAAAGCGCCTCGACGGTCGGGATCGGTTCGCACCTGACCGTGAAGGTGAGTGGAAAAGAGCTTTCTTTTGAGATTGTCGGTTCCAATGAAGTTGACCCAGCAGCTGGGAAGATTTCCAACGAGTCTCCTTTGGGGAAAGAATTTATCGGCAAGGGCAAGGGTGATAAGGTAGAGGTGGCTGCTCCGGCTGGGATGGTCAAGTATGAAATCCTTTCAGTGCGCTAGTTATTATTGGTGTCTGAAACGTATCTGAAAACTCTCTTCCTAGGAAGGGAGTTTTTTTCTTTTTCCTTTCATACCGTTGGCATAAAGCGGGCTTGCCGTTTGCTTTAAAAGAGGTTAGAATAGGACTATTCATTGAAAGAACGATGTTTCGTATGCGCGAGGATATTCTGGAGACAAAATTAGAGAAACTCTCTCGTCTGAAAGAGGCTATGGGGACGGTGTATCCCGAAAAAGCACTCCGTACACACACGAGTATCGAGGTGATTACTCAGTTTGATACTTTGAACGCTGCCGCTACGGTTGTTTCTGTGGTTGGTCGCGTGCGTTCGCTGCGGGTGATGGGGAAAATAGCCTTTGCTCATATCGAAGATGGCTTTGGGAAGATTCAAGGATTTTTTTCTCTGGAAACGATGGGCGAGGACGCCTTTGTTTTGTTGAAGAACGCTTTGGAAATGGGTGATTTTATTTCCGTTACGGGGACGGTTTTTCTGACGAAGCAGAATGAAAAGAGTATCCGAGTGGAGCAGTGGGAGATGTTGACCAAGTCGTTGCGTCCCATGCCGACGGAGTTTTACGGGTTGAAGGACGAGGAAGAATTGTTGCGGCGGCGGTACTTGGATTTGGCGCTCAATCTGGAGACGCGGGACCTCTTTGTAAAAAAGAATCGTTTTTGGCAGACGGTGCGACAGCTTTTGGCCCAAGACAATTTCCTCGAAGTGCAGACGCCGGTATTGGAACATGTTCCCGGTGGCGCTGAGGCAGAGCCATTCAAAACTCATCACAACGCCTTGAATGAAGATTTCTATCTGCGTATTTCTTTGGAGCTATCCCTGAAACGTCTCTTGGTCGGCGGCTACGAACGGGTGTTTGAAATCGGCCGCGTGTTCCGCAACGAGGGTATTGATCGCGAGCACTTGCAGGAATTCGACCACATGGAGTTTTATGCGGCCTACATGGATATGGAGGGTGGGATGCGATTTGTGGAAAAAATGTACCGAGAGATTGTTCGTGCCGTGGTGGGAGAGACACTTAAAACCACTTACGAAGGGCAGTCAATCGATTGGAATAAACCCTTTGTTCGGGTGGATTATTTTACGGAGTTTCAAAAAGAAACGGGCCTGGATCTTTCTGATGATATCTCGCTCGAGACGCTCCGCGCCAAGGCCGATGAACTGCACATCAAATACGACAAGGCGGCTGGTAAGGGACGGATGATTGATACGTTATACAAAAAGACAGTGCGCCAAAAATTGATTCAGCCTTGTTTTCTGGTGGGGCATCCTCTGGAGGTATCACCTTTGGCAAAAGTTGACCCGGCCAATCCTCGGCGTGCGTTGCGCTTTCAGCCGGTAGCCGCCAAGAGCGAACTGGGCAATGGTTTCGCTGAATTGAACGATCCTATCGACCAGCGCCAGCGTTTCGAAGAGCAGATGAAGCTGCGGGCCGCGGGAGACGCGGAAGGGATGATGTTGGATGAGGATTTTCTGCAGGCGCTCGAGTACGGTATGCCGCCAGCCTGCGGGTTCGGGATGAGTGAGCGGTTGTTTGCTATTTTGATGGACCGCTCTGTCCGTGAGACGGTGTTTTTTCCGCCGATGAAGGATAAAGAGTAGATTTAGGGCGACGAGTTCAATTGGTTAGAATGCCGCATTCACATTGCAGAGGTCGCTGGTTCTCTATCTGCCAGCAGGCAGGCAGTCTAGTCAAAAATAATGAGGATGATTAGCTCAGTTGGTTAGAGCACAGCATTCACATTGCTGGGGTCAGTGGTTCGAATCCACTATCATCCACCAAGATTTAAATACAATTTTTATGCTCGACATCCAATTCATTCGCAGTAACAAGGAAGCGGTTGCCAAGGCCATTGCCGACAAAGGTGGTGTGCTTGATTTGGAAGCGCTTTTGGCCAAGGATCAAGAGCGTATTGCTCTCCTTCAAGAGATTGAAGAGCTAAAGTCACTCAAGAACGATATTAATGATTTGATTCAGCAGGCCAAGACCCCGGAGGACCGTGTGGAAGTGATTGATAAAGGGCGGGAGATTAAAGTGAAACTTGATGAGAAGGAACCACTTTATGCTGCCGTTAAAACGGAATATGATGAATTGATGGCTCAGGTGCCGAATATCGTTTCCTCCGACACGCCTCTTGGAAAGAGCGAAGCTGAAAATGTTGAAGTGTTGAAGTCTGGTACGTTGCCGCAGTTTGATTTTGTACCGCGGACGCACATGGAATTAGGCAAGATGCTTGATATTTTAGATTTGGAGCGGGGAGCAAAAGTGTCCGGATATCGGGGCTACTATCTGAAGAATGAAGGAACTCTTCTGGTGATGGGGCTGATGATGTATGCCACTCAGAAAATGGTGGCTCACGGCTATACGGCGATGATTCCGCCCACCTTGGTGAAGGGGTTGCCGCTTTTTGGCAGTGGTTATTTTAAGGGACTGGAGTACGATGGTAACGTCGATGAAATTTATCAGGTTGCGACTTCTGATAAAGAGGTGGATGGCAGCGTTTCCAAGGAAGCAAAGTTCTTGGTAGGAACAGCTGAACCGTCACTTCTCTCGTACTATGCTGGTGAGGTTCTGGAGGAAAAGGATTTGCCGCTGAAACTCTCGGGCTTCAGCCAGTGCTACCGAAGCGAGATTGGGTCTTATGGGAAGGATACCAAGG
>JBBQYU010000016.1:0-15588 GCA_038208355.1 Candidatus Moraniibacteriota bacterium | reverse complement strand
GGTCCATTTCCAAGAAGTCGTTGTCTCCAAAACCACGTCCCAGAACTGAGGGGCTGTAATAGGACAGCCAATCCATTCCACGTAACGATACACGTGGTCAGGCAACTCGATGCCATACCTTTGACGCAGGGCATAGCGGATAACCTCGACAGACAGCGCCAATGTCTCATCGAAATCAACCGCAATCTTGATTTTCGCTGACATGTCGTTCTCCTCGTTTTATAATTGCCAAACAACTCAACCCACTACTTGCGTAGTTTCCAAGCTTACTCGAATTTGCCCCTCCCGTCAACTCCTCAGACGCATCTTTTTTCAAGCAACAAAAACAAGAGCCTGGTCGTTCTGACCAAGCTCTTGTTCTTTGTGCCGAGGGCGGGACTTGAACCCGCACGACCTTACGATCCGAGGATTTTAAGTCCTCTGCGTATACCATTCCGCCACCTCGGCATTCTATATTTCTGGAGGCCAGAAGGAGAGTCGAACTCCTGTGCGCGGTTTTGCAGACCGCTTCCTAACCGCTCGGACATCTGGCCTAATGAGAACTCTTTCTTTCTCTAAATACCTTTGCAGCCTACCAAATTGGTACCCGTGAGTCAACAAAAAACACCCTCAGCCTGACGCGAAGGGCGTTTCCTGCGGTATCCCTCTTACTGGATAACTTCGGCCGTCAGATGGCGCCGTCCGAAAGCGAACGCTTCCGACTTGGTCTGCATATAGATATCAATCTTATTGACCTTGATGGCTCCACCGCGGTCCTCACAACGATAGGTCCCCATACCTTCAATGGCAATCTTGGTGCCGAAGGGGAAAGAGGGAGGACAAGCCAGGGTCCGGTTCTCGGCCACTTTGAGGCCAGAAGCGGTAATTCCATCGGACTTTCCACATTCATCAGCCGCGGCCGTATAGGCAGAAGCGTTGATGATAAACGGGCCCCGGGGTAATGAGTTCCACATATGAGCCTGCTTTTCCTTCCAGCGATTGAGGATTTTTTCCTCCTGAGTGATTTCTTTGGACGCTACGGGTTCAACGTTTTTCACTAGATTGAACGTCCAGTCCAAAAGAAAAGGGTCATTGCGGAAGTCATAGACACTGGCCAGAGCCAGAGGAAGCTCATAGGCGGCCTTGGCAGCGTAAGTGTTGGTAAGGATCAGGGTGACGGCGGCGATAACGAAAAGAAAAACCTTGCGAAAAATCATAGAGTGCTCTTATTCCTTAGCCGAGGCTCCCGGGGGAGCGCCGAGCTGGCTTTTCAGCCAACCGCACATGTTAGCACATTTTTCGATTTTCGTCAAGAGTACAGATGATACTTTTAGCTTATATAAAGCAAAAAGTCAGAATAAATCTGACTAAAAACCTCCTCTTTAGCCCTTTTTTAGGTCCGGGCGTCGGTGCGCTCCCATTCTTTCAGTCGGCCAGCCCGGCGTTCAATCTCCGAGGCTTGACGCAGGCGTAGCGGCGACCCCACCGGGAGCAAATCGTAGTGAGGGGATTCATCCAGGGCAGAAGCAATCTCCCACAGATGATGCTCGGAAGTAATCCATTCCGTACCGAAGCGCTTGAGAGAAAATGGCTTGGAATAACTCCGCAGAGTCTTGGTCCCCGTGGTGGTCAGAATGTATTCATGAAAATATGAGAGCGCTAATTCTCGTGGTGTTCGATAGATGGGATCGCGATAACGCAGGACCGGGTGATTACTTTTGCTTATAGCCCCCCAATAACCGTTATCCTTGAAAAGGGCCACCACATGATCAAAGTCCGGCACCAATGCCTTCAGATCCAACAACAATGGAAGGTGACCATGAAACCACAGCGCGGTGGCCGCGATAAAGGCACCCTCAATACAGTGGGCACGACCTTTGCGCAACGCCATACGCGGGGAAGAACAAGAGTCGCTGTAACGTGAAAGGTTGCTCGGCAGAGCTTCCAAAAAATCTTGGATTTTTGCCGGGGTGGATAGGCCGCGAAAAAGAGCCTGCTCTATGGGAGACAGTCCGAACATAGAAAAAAATCTTACGGGGTGCTCTCGGAAGCAGGAGACGACAGCTTACTTTCTTTCACCATGCGCCGGGAAATGATGAAGATGGAAATAATAAGCGCCGTGCACATAAGACACAAGAGGCAATAAGCCTTGATAAAAAAGATTTCCCGATAAATAATCAGTCCGTTGAAACAAACGCCAAGGAAAGAAAGCACCACAATAACCTTGGCCTGCGCGTATGACCGATGCTTATACCCGTACCAGGCCAGCCCGAGTAGAATAGGATAGACCGCGAGCGCTATCCACGGGAAGGGAATACCAAAGACGTTGGCCAGCGGATGACGCAACACTTCGCTACAAGAATTCACTTTGGAAAAATCACAAAAGGAGGTTAGCCCCAACGGATCAACATAACGGAAAAAATAAGCCTTGTAACTCAGATAGGTGGCATTGACCAGGGCTACGGCCGCCAGGATAACAATAATACGATAACGTTTCATAGTTTCACAATTAATAACTTCACTTTCAAGATAGCACACAAAATAAAGCTCGCTCAATAGACAAAAAAGAAAATGGGGTGTAGAGTGGTATCTTCTCACAAAAAACCTATGTCTCATCAACGATTCCAATGGCTTTCTGCTGGACTCTTTCTCCTTACCGGAACAGTACTTCTGCTTGCCCCAGCCGAGCAACTACCCGATTTCTATCATCGCATTTTTATGGCCGGCATGCTTTTTCTCTCGCCCTTGCTTGTCTGGCTTCCCCGCCTCTTGCTTGGGAAAAACGTGACTATCAGAAAAGAAGTACTTGTGACCAGAATGCAGTCCGCCATTGCTTTTGCTCTCCTCCTCAACAACGGGGGAGAATTGGGATTGTTTCAGCTCTACCGTTATGGTTTCGAATACGACAAATTCACCCACTTTCTCGTCCCGATGCTTTTCGCCTTTATCCTAGCTGAAAGCCTGCACGCCTGGGAACGCTTTCCCACCACTAAAATTCTCTGGGCCACTGCTCTGATAATCTTTAGTGCCGGGATTCTCTGGGAAGGTCTTGAATTCGGGTCAGATATCCTCTTTCATACGGCAGAATGGGGTGTCTACGGGGCTGGAGTGGTGTCCGATACCATCAAAGACATCCTCTTCAACATCATCGGTATTGTGGCTGGACTGACCGTCTTCCTCATCCCCAAACCACGCCCAGAAAAGGCGTAAAATGATCTTCTCCTCCCGTTCCCCAGAAAAACTAAAAGACCTAGCTCTACGCCTGGTCTTTTAGTTCTTATTGAGCGGGTAAGGGGAGTCGAACCCCTATCTCAACCTTGGCAAGGTCGTGTAATAGCCGCTATACGATACCCGCTACTCTTCTGTGGGACTGGTTGGAATCGAACCAACGACCAAGCGGTTATGAGCCGCCCGCTCTAACCCCTGAGCTACAGTCCCATGGGATAAAACTGGTCTTTTCCGCCTTATCCACAGCTTATACAGCACTATTCCCTCTAAAAGGCGCTTTTTCTCTTCACAGACACTATGGTGCCGAGGGGCAGGCATTTCACTACTCGCCCTACGGGCTGCGCTCTATAGGGCTTCCGCCCTCTAGTCCCGCCTGGCGGGTCACCCCAAACGGAAAACTCCCGTTTTCCGACCCTTTCCTAGTTCCATCTTATCATAAAGGGAACCTCTGCTAGAAAAGGCGCTTTTTCTCTTCACAGACACTATGGTGCCGAGGGGCAGGATTGAACTGCCGACACAAGGATTTTCAGTCCTCTGCTCTACCACTGAGCTACCTCGGCATTATACCAGAATACTACTGTATATCCTGTGGGTAATCTCTTTTTTCCTTTTTTCAAGCCTTCTGTGCGCGCTCAAGGATTCGAACCTTGGACCCCCTCGGTGTAAACGAGGTGCTCTAACCAACTGAGCTAAGCGCGCTTGTAGCGAGCCAGCAGTTGGCTTGCTTTGAACCCACTCACTTTGTTCCTGTGTGCCCAAGAGAGGACTCGGTCACGAGTTCGCTTGCGCGCCTCTCAACCCCGCCTCGCGGTTCGCATACTTGCGAACAACGCTCCGGCTTTCTCGTCTCTCCGCAAGCCAAGCAGTTGGCTTGCTTTGAACCCACTCACTTTGTTCCTGTGTGCCCAAGAGAGGACTCGAACCTCCAATCCCTTGCGGGAACTAGCACCTCAAGCTAGCGCGTATACCAATTCCGCCACCTGGGCTTCTTGCCTTATACTTTCTGAAAAATCCCAAACCACTTATACACTGTATCAATTCTCGCTCTCTCGTGCAACAGGTAAAGAAAGAGGCCTTCTTAGGCCTCTGTTTCTTCTGATATCTCCTTCGCCACAGGAGTCTCGGGTTTTACTTTTGTCTCTGGAGCTACTCTCCCTTTGACCGCCACTTCTTTGAGTTTCTTGGAAAGCACCTTGGCTGATTTATCACGCACAAAGTACAGCTTGGCACGTCGGACACTGGTACGTTTGACGAATTCAATTTTATTTACCTGAGTCGAAGAAAGAGGAAGAATTAACTCCACCCCGATACCGTCGGAAACTTTGCGCACGGTAATGGTCTTGGAAGCACTCTGACCGCCCTTGATAGCGATAATGGTCCCCTGGAACATCTGAATACGCTCCTTGGCCCCTTCTTTGATCTTACGATGAATCTTGACCACGTCACCAGCACGTAACAGAGGATTCCCGTCGGTCAGCGGTTTTCTTTGCTGCAGATTAAAGGCGATGAGCTTCTGATGCATATATTTGCTTTAAAACGGGGTCCTTGGGACAAAACCGCTGGATATAATAAAGGGGAGAATCAGAACCTCTGGAAGAGTCGGCTCTGAGGTAATCAAAAAATGCCTTTCAAGGCCTCATCATCATAACTTGACTCGCGCGTTTCGTCAATATCCCGGAGGACTTTCTGGAAATCTGCCGGCAGAGGAGCCTGAAAAGAATACTGTTCACCGAACAGTTCCACGGAGAGCATGGCAGCATGAAGCATTTGGCGCTCCGGAAAAAACAACTCTCCCCGACGAGCAGGCTTGAAAGCGTAGAGCTTATCACCGACGATGGGGTATCCAAGAGAAGAGAGGTGGACACGAATCTGATGGGTACGACCGGTCTGAGGCATAACACGAACCAAATCAAAATTGTGGTAGCGTGCCATGACGGCGTAGTAGGTGAGGGCGGACCGCAGGTTACCCGGGAGCTTAGTGAAGTCACCCTCAATATTCACCGCCTTGCGTTTTAGCTCACCGGAGAGACGCATCAGGGGCGTATCGATTTTCCCCTCCAAAAGAGGTAAGTGCCCGTACACCAAAGCGAAGTATGTTTTCTTAACTTTTCGTTTCTGAAAAGCCTGCTTCAATTCCTGAAAAGTTTCCTCGTCCTTGGCTATCACCAACACCCCGGAAGTTTCCCGATCCAAACGATGGACTATCCCAGGGCGCAGCAGATCCCCACCCACTGCCAAAAGTTCCGGTCGTGTTTCTTGTATCCAGGCCACCACCGTGTCGCCCTCTCGGGCAGTCTCTCCGTGCACTTTAATACCAGCCGGTTTATTGATAACCAGCAAACGCTCATCTTCGTAAATCACTTTCATCGCTTGAGCTTTCCGAGGTGCTTGAGCTTTCTGCTCTGTGGAAAAAACATCTTCCGTAAACGTCACTGTATCCTGAAAAGAAACCTGTGTGTGTAGCTGGGCCACTTCGCCATTCAAAAGCGCCTGACCATTTTTGATGAGAGTCGCTGAAAAACCCCTTGAAAGAGCCTTATTCTCCGGATATTTGAGTTGTAAAAGAAGAAAAAGCGCTTTATCAAAACGCTTATCCTTCAAATGACGAGGGATTTCCAAAAGTATTTTTTTAGGTGAACGCGCTGTCATATGTTGCATAGTATCATCACAATCCTCTATCTCCCGAGGGTATTTTCGAGTATACTACGAATGTTATTGGTAATTATTCTCTCCTATGCGTATTGCTTTTTTTGAAGTGACAGATACCGATCAAAAATACCTGCAAGAAAAAATATCCGGCCACGAACTCATCTTTATCCCTGAGCCACTCACAGAAGAAAATGTAAAGCTGGCTGCTGGCTGCGAGGTAATCTCAGTCTTTATCGCTTCGACTCTCACCGCGGCCATCCTGGGAGAGCTCACTACTACGCGCCTGATTGCCACACGCTCCACCGGCTTTGACCACATTGATCTGGCTGCCTGCCAAGAACGAGGCATCACCGTGGAGAATGTTCCTCACTACGGAGAAAATACTGTAGCCGAACACACCTTCGCTCTTATCTTGGCACTTTCACGCAATGTCCACAAGTCATACGCCCGCGGGCTGAAGGGAGATTTTTCTATCGATGGTCTGATGGGGTTTGATCTCAAAGACAAAATGCTCGGCGTTATCGGGACCGGTCACATCGGTTTGCACGTTATCCGTATCGCCAAAGGTTTTGGCATGCACGTCTTGGCTTACGATACCATGCAAAATACTTTTCTTTCAGAAGTTTTACACTTTCAATATGCTCCCTTAGCAGAAGTCATTGCCCACTCTGATATTCTCACCCTCCACGTCCCGTACAATACGCACACCCGCCACCTGATCAACCAAACCAATATCAAGACCATGAAGCCGGGGAGCCTCCTCATTAATACCTCGCGTGGAGGCATTGTGGAGAATGAAGCCCTTATTATGGCCCTCGACAATCATATTCTTTCCGGGGCAGGGCTCGATGTGCTGGAAGGGGAAGAATCCATCAAAGAAGAAACCCAGTGCCTCCGCACCGAATGCGACCCGCATGAGGCCAAAGAGAAACATCAGAATGGCAATCTGCTTGCGCGTGACAACGTCGTCTTTACCCCTCATATCGGTTTTTACAGCCAAGAGGCCCTGACCCGTATCCTGGATACCACCATCAGCAATATTTTGGGATTTCTGGAAGAAAAAATTGAAAACCAGGTCAATCCGTAATCGTCTCCGACGACTTCATCATCCTGCGTCCTCCTCTGCAAAAAAGTTTTTCTCAACCTCCTATTTTCTGGGAGGTTTTTTATAAGAACGCCTATCGTCGTCTTGTGCCCAAAATATCACTTACTACACTACAGGTAGTTGAAAGTATCTTTTTTTTAGAAAAATCACGGGGATTTTTCCGCTTGAAAAGGGCAGATTTGACAGCCCCTATTTCTCCTCCTATTATAGGAAGACGCCTTATGAGGTTTTAAATATTTTTTATCAAACTTATGTGTCAAGAATCATGCTGCGGGAATGGCTGCGGGGGAGAAAACTTTACTCCACAAATTGGACAAACTGTGCCGGATTTCGAAGTCGATATCTATCAGAATGAGGGTTTCCGCAAAGCGCACCTCTCTGATTACAAAGGGAAGTGGGTGGTGTTCTTCTTTTATCCCGCTGACTTCACTTTTATCTGCCCGACGGAGCTCGAAGAGATGCAAACGAACTACGCCAAGTTCCAAGAACTCAACGCCGAGGTGCTCTCAGTCTCAACTGATACCAAGTTCACTCACAAGGCCTGGCACGATCACTCCCCGGCTATCAAAAATATTATCTATCCAATGGTGGCTGATCCCTCAGGAGAGTTATCCAGAAGTTTTGGTGTCTACATAGAAGAGGGGGATGATAAGGGGCTGGCCCTGCGGGGGAGTTTTATCATCGATCCGGATGGCGTCCTCCAGGCCTACGAAGTGCACGCCAACAACGTCGGTCGCAGCGCCGATGAGCTGCTGCGCAAACTGGAAGCAGCCGTATTCGTGCGCACTCACGGAGGAGAAGTCTGCCCCGCCAACTGGAAGAAGGGCGGCAAAACTCTCAAGCCCGGCATTGATCTCGTTGGAAAAATTTAATTCCCCAAAACAAAAACCTATGGCCGATATCTATACCGCCCGAGACTTCACACACTTACTTGGGATCCCGGGTCTCAGTGATACGTTGCTCACTAATCACTTCGCCCTCTACGAAGGCTACGTGAAAAATACCAACACGCTCATAGCCCTCTTAGAAACCAAGGAGCTGGGCACGCCAGAATACGCAGAGCTTAAGCGTCGCTTCGGTTGGGAATGGAATGGTATGCGTCTCCATGAGCTCTACTTCGACAACCTGACCAAAGAAGCACAACCGCTAGCAGAAGGGGTGCTGCGAGAGAAAATCGAAAAAACATACGGCAGCGTAGAAAATTGGCAGAAAGGCTTTGTCGGTGTCGGCACCATGCGCGGCATCGGTTGGGTCGTTCTGTATCATGACCGACAGAGTGACCAGCTCTTTACTACCTGGGTGAATGAACACGATGGTGGCCACCTCTCTGGCGCCACACCACTCCTCATTATGGACGTCTTCGAACACGCCTATGTCACTGATTATGGCCTCAAACGAGCCGAATATATCGATACCTTCCTCAAGGCCATCGATTGGGCAGTAGTAGAAAAAAGACTGACTGTCTAAGAGCCTCTATTCATCCCCAGATGGGCATATCCATCCGTAATTTCACTCTTAAAGCGCCCCGCGCAATACAAAAACTATGTCCGTAGAGAAAATCCGGCGCCGCGATGGAGAAGTCATCCCCTTCGACCGCACTCGCATTGAGCGGGCAATTGAACTGGCCTGCGATGCTATCGCCATCACCGACAAATCTTTCATCCCAACCGTCACCGATGAAGCCATCAAGGACCTCGAACGTGTCTACTCGGAAATTTTCGTCAATCGCCTGCCCACTGTCGAAGACGTCCAGGACATCGTTGAGCGTGCCTTGCTGAAAGCCAATCAGTTCGAATTGGCCAAAGCTTACATTCTCTATCGGCAGAAACGTCAGAACGAACGAGCCGAACGCCACGAACGACTCGTCCAGGAATTCGAAAAAAAGACACTTAAAGTGACTAAGGCTAATGGTTCAAAAGAACATTTCGATATCAAGAAGCTCCGCTTAGTTTTTGATCGAGCCGCCAAAGGCTATGAAGAAGACTGCCAATTCGAAGATCTCATGGACTCGTTCAAAAAAAATCTGGTCGATGACATCAAAACCTCTGACATCGAATCGCTCTTAGTCAAGACCTGCATCGATCTCGTAACCGTGGAAAATATCGCTTGGCAAAACATAGCGGCCCGGATTCTCTTGGGAGGCCTCTATAAAAAAGCTATCAAAAATCGTGGCTTGGCCCAAAAAGATATCTATTCAGCCGAGGCCTTCGGGGTCCACTTCGACGACTACATCAAAAAAGGATTTTACTACAAAGATTTTTACCAGCACTATTCGAAAGAGGATATCTTGGAAGCAGGAAAACATCTTTCCAAAGAAACCGACGAAAGCTACGAATATACCACCATCGTTTCTTTTATCAAACGCTATCTTCTCAACCCCAACAAAATTATCCATGAACTGCCTCAGGAAATGTATATGGCCATCGGCCTTTTCCTCGCTATTCCGGAAGAAAAAGAGAAGCGGTTGTCCTTGGCCATCAAAATCTATGAGCACTGCTCACAGCAGCGCATCTCGCTGCCGACACCAACCCTGCTCAATGCCCGAACCAACTACAACCAGCTTTCCAGCTGCTTCAAAATCAACGTCGATGACGACCTACGGAGTATCTACCACGCGGTAGAAAACATGGCTCAGATTTCCAAGTTTGGCGGCGGAGTCGGCGTCTATCTCGGCAACATCCGCTCCAGAGGAAGCGCTATTCGCGGTGTTAAAGGCATGTCCGGCGGGGTCAACCCGTGGATCAAAGTCATCAATGATACGGCCGTGGCAGTCAACCAGCTTGGTTCACGACTCGGAGCCATCTCAGTCACCCTCGACCTCTGGCATCTCGACATCTACGATTTCCTTGATCTTCAGACCGAAACGGGGGATATCCGTTCGAAGGCCTTCGACATCTTTCCTGCCGTTTCCATCCCGGATATTTTCATGCGCCGTCTGCGTGACGATCAAGCGTGGACACTTTTTGATCCGCACGAAATCAAAAGCTTCTACGGCAAATCATTACAGGACCACTTCGGCAAAGAATTCGACCAATTCTATGAAGAGTTGGAACGCGATGAGCGCCTGACCATGAAGAAAACCATCAGCACCAAAGACCTCTTCAAAAAATTTCTCAAGGCCACTGTTGAGACCGGTATGCCCTACGTTTTTTTCCGTGATACCGTCAACCGCCTCAATCCCAACAAACACGCCGGCAATATCTACTCAACCCAGCTCTGCACCGAAATCTGCCAGAACACCTCGGCCTCCAAGTTTGTCGGGGAAACGATTGATGAAACCGGTGCCGTCGTTCTCCGTTATGACCCAGGTGACCTGGTAGTCTGCAATCTCGCTTCTATCAACATCGCTACGGTCCATGAACCGGCCGTCATCGCTGACACCTTTCCGGTGCTCATGCGCATCTTAGACAACGTGGTGACCCTCAATTTCTACCCCATCAAGGAAGCTGAACGCACCGCCAAACGCTATCGCTCTGTTGGAGTCGGCTATCTTGGCCTGGCAGAATATCTGGCCACCCGCAAAATTTCTTACGACAGCGAGGAAGCGCGCCAGGAAACCGACCGCCTTTTCGAACGTTACGCTTTCCACACCTATCGGGCTTCGGTAGACTTGGCCAAAGAACGCGGAGCCTATGAACTCTATGAAGGGAGCGAGTATTCCAAAGGCTCTCTTCTTGGCCGCAATCTGGATTGGTACGAGAAGAACACGCCTTTTGCCAAGGAATGGCAGACCCTCTTCGCCGATATGAAGAAACACGGGGTACGCTTTGCCTACCACACCGCGCCAGCGCCCAACACTTCGACCGCCGGTGTCGTCGGGACCACCGCTGCTCTTTTGCCCATCTACAAGCGCTATTTCGTCGAAACTAACCTTTCCGCCCCCACCATCCGTGTCGCACCAAAACTTTCGAAGGACAATTTCTGGTTCTACAAAGAATACGTCCACATGGATATGGCTGATGTTATCAGTCTCATCGCTGTCGTCTACAAGTGGGTGGACCAGTCTATCAGCTTTGAATGGATGATTGATCCTTCACGGGTCAGTCCGGCCCAACTCTACAGTTATTACCTTATGGCTTGGGAAAAGGAAATAAAGACCGTGTACTATGTCCGTAGCCTCTCTGGCGAAATCAAGGACGACTGTGTCAGTTGCAGCGGCTAAAGCGCCTGATATGTCCTCAAAAAACCGCCACAAGAGATTCTTTCCACTAACCAAAAACTATGACCGAAGAAATGCAGAGAAATTTCATGTTCAATCCCAAAGGGGATGACCTTGTCGAGCACCGCACCATTATTAAAGGTGCAACTACGGGCCTCTTCAACCTCAATGCCACCAAATACTCCTGGGCCAAATCGCTCTACCAGGTAATGATTGGCAATTTTTGGGTGCCAGAAAAAGTCTCCGGGCTGAAAGACGATGCCCGAATGTTCCATGGAGACCTCTCTCCAGAAGAACAACGTGCCTACAAAGGGATCTTATCTTTTCTGATTTTTCTTGATTCTATCCAAACGGTAAATCTTCCACATCTCTCCGACTACGTCACTTCTCCCGAGGTTAACCTTATCCTTTCTATTCAGGCCTACCAGGAAGCTATCCACTCCCAATCCTACGCCACCATCCTGGAAACGGTCGTCGACAGTAAGGAACGTGATGAAATCTACTACTTCTGGCGTAGTGATAGTGTTCTTTTGGAACGCAATAAATACATCGGCCAAATCTACCAGGATTTTCTGGAAACCCCATCCGATCAGAACTTCTTCCGAGCCATCGTAGCCAATTTCCTCCTGGAAGCCCTCTACTTCTACAACGGTTTTGCCTTCTTCGATACCCTGGTCGACCGCATGAAGATGGTGGCTACTGGTCGAATGATTGCCTATATCCGCCGCGACGAGCTCACCCATGTGACCATTTTCGCTAATCTCATCCGCGAAATCAAAAAGGAGTTCCCTGAGCTCTACGATGAAAAGTTGATTACCGATATGATGACTATCGCGGTTACTCAAGAAATTGAGTGGTCCAAACACATATTAGGAGCAAAAATTCCCGGTATTAACGGGGAAACCACTGAAGGGTACACCAAATGGTTAGCCAACAAGCGCTTGGCCATGCTCAATATCCCCCCTCTCTACCCAGAAGCCATCGAGAATCCCTACAAGCATCTCGATCGCCTGCAGGACGTCAACAGCGACAAGGGTAACTTCTTTGAAACGACTGTGGTCAATTATACTCAGTCTACTAGTATGAACGGCAGTTGGGATTTCTAAAAAATCTCCCCACCCAAGCAACTGAAGCAGAGGTTTTTCTCGAAAGATCTCTGCTTTGTTTTTTTGAACAGAAACGCTTTGTGGTATACTGTAGGCAGAGTTTCTTGTAAATTTCTTATGCACAAAAACAAAAAATATTTTCTCATCGCTGGTGCCATTTTTTTTCTTCTCGGAGCCGTTCTCTTTATTCCAGAGACGCAGGCAGCCGCCCTCGACTACCAGCTCCTGGAAAAAATCCCGGGCACGGATAACATTTCCGGCAGCGACCTAAAAGCGTACATTGAGGCTCTCTACAAAATAGCCCTCATTCTGGTTTCCCTCTCAGCCGTACTCATGCTCTCAATCGGGGGGTTCCTTTATATGACCAGCGCCGGCAATACCTCGCGCATGGGCACCGCCAAAGAAATCATCATCGACTCGCTTATTGGGCTGGTCATCGCCCTCACCGCTTGGCTCCTCCTCAATGTCATCAACCCTGACTTAGTCAATATCACCCTTACCGGCCTGCCCGGCGGTGTAGAAACCCAAATACCGCGAGAAGGAGCTCCACCAGCACCCCCCGAGGTAGGGGTCTATACAAATGCTGAAGCTGTTGCCGCTCTCGGCGCGGCTGGTATTGGGGTAAAAAGCTCGGGAAATTGTAGCGACCAGCTCAAACCTGAATGCACAAGCCTGGAGAACATCCCCAAATCTACCATCGCCTATCTTATTCAATTAAAGACTTTGGCTGGATGTGGGTTCAACGTCACGGGTGGCACAGAGGTAGGTCATAGCTCACATGGGTCAAATCTTCCGGTCGTCGACGTCAGCCAAGAGGCCTGCCTGAGTAATTATCTTCAAAGGGCTCGCAACAGCGGAACACTCATCTCTACAGCAAAAATACAAAAAATTTGTGCCCCTAGGGATGCACGGCCCATTGCCTTTAACTGTTCTTCCGTCGAGTCACAACCTCATTTCCACCTTGTTTTCAATCCCTAGGAATGTATGGCAAAAAAAATCTTCTACGGTTCCCTTAGTCTTCTTATCCTCGTCCTCATATTTCTTGGGGCCTATAACTTTGCCTTCCGCCACAACGTTAATGACCCAGTGGCTGACCCTGCCAAAAAAACCCTCTTTGAAAAGGCCAGCGAAGCGGTCCTCACTCCTCCTGGAAGCATCGAAAGTCCCATCAATGAGAGCGTTTTAGGTGCTGTCGCGGACAAAGACGGTTCCCTTTTTTACTACTCTTTGGATGATCAATCCATCAAAAAAGCCTCCCTCGAAGGCAAAGATAAAGCAACACTCTTAAGCAATCTCCCAGGTGCTCCACAGCAAATACTCTGGTCGCCAAAAAGAGACAAGGTCCTCCTTTTCTTAAAACAGCCCAGCGGAAGCAGTCTCTGGTATTTCTCAGACATTTCCCAAAAAACCATCGTCCCCCTCAAAGAAAATATCTCACGCCCAGCCTGGAGTAATTTAGGAGATAGAATTTTCTACCTCTTTACCGACCAAACAACAAAAACTCGGACGCTCAATATCGCCAACCCAGATGGTGGCGACTGGAAAAAACTAGCCGACCTTGGGGCCAAGGACTTCTTTCTGGCCACCATACCTCAAAGCAGCCAAGTTTCTTTTTGGAACCGCCCAGATGCCGGAGAGTCCTCCTCGTTAGAGGCAATAAGCTCCCTCGGTGAAAATCGCCACATACTTACTACGGGAGCCTTCGGTGGCGATTACCTCTGGTCTCCCAATGGTGAACGGGTCCTCATCAGTGCCAGTGATGCGCAGAATGGGCACGCCCTGACGCTCTCGCTCCTCGAGGAAACAACCGGGAAAACCGCAAACCTCTCCATTCCGACCCTCACTTCAAAAGCTGTGTGGTCCACTGATAATAAAACTCTGTACTACACGCTGCCAGGGTCTGTGCCAGATGATGCCATTCTGCCCAATGACTACTTTGGCAAACCAATTTTTACTAAGGATACTTTTTGGAAGATGGATCGTGAGACCGGGAAAAAAACCCGCCTCATTGATTTGAAAGAAACAACCCAGAGCCTCGACAGCACCGACCTCTTCCTTTCTCCTCAAGAAGATTTTCTCTATTTTACTGATCGTTCTACCAATCGTCTCTTCAGAATAGAACTTTAAGATTCAGTACGTGGCAGCCCTCCCTAAGCGGAGGGTTTTTGATAATGCAAAATACTCATACCAACGGCCAAGAGCAACCAAAAGGAAAAGGCACTATCCGTATGAAAATAGGGAGTATCAGTCGTTCCGTATACCAGCAAAAAACTCAAAAGGGAGAGAGTGAGAAGTAAGAAGTGTCGTTGCTCACTCTCTCTTGTCCGCAACCAATGCCGAGAAGCTAAAAAGATGAAGCGTCCTACAAGGACCAAAAGGCCTAGGAGTCCGAACAGCCCTGTTTGCAACCAGAGAGCCAGAAAAAGATTATGCGGTTGAGGGACGGCCCACTCGAGATAGGGTGGAAAGAATTTTTGATTAATCAGATACACTTCCTGAAAACGTCCTACCCCAATCCCAACTACCGGAGCGTCCGTAATCATCTTGGCACTGGCCCGCCAAATCATCATACGAGAGGACAGGGAAGAACGATCGTGAGAAAAGTCCAGGGCTTGCCACTTGTCACTGCCGTATTCGAAAAAAATAAAACTGAAGAGACACCCGACAAAAAGTAAGCTCGCAAAAAAAAGCTTTCGCCACTCTTTCTTCTCAAGCGACGGAGCGAGAAGGAGGAGGGCGGCGGCGAAGAGAGCCCCTCCCCAAGCGCCGTAAGAATGCGTCAAGAAAAGCACCCAAAGTAATAGGCCCAGAATAACACTGAACGCCACGCGGGACCATCTCACAAAGAGAGCTCCAACCAGCGGATACTTGAGAAAAAAAATCGTTATCAATATGCTCGGTGTGATAAAAAGCGCTAAAAAATTCGGGGAGGCATAAAAAGCCCTGAGTCGGCCGTCATAGGTCATATCTCCGACAGCAAAAAAATAGAGGGCTGCCATCGCCACACCAAACCCGGTGAGCAACCAGACCAGAAAAAATTGGCGAGTGGCGGGGAGAGAGTCTATCGCCCAAACGGCCATCGCGCCGGCCACCAAAGGGAACAAAAACCAGCTTTTGAGCAAGCCGAGACCACCCCAAGAAAAAGGGTTCAAAAGAAAGGAGAGAAGGGCTCCGCTAAAAAAGAGGACTGCTCCAAGGATCAAGATTCTCTCTCTCCGAGACGATTGCGCTCCCTGTCGAAAGAGAAGGAAGGGGGCGCTGGCAGCGACCGCACACAGCGTGACTATTTCTGGAAAATACAAAGGGAGCCCGAAGAGGACAATCTTTTCCTCTGCGAAGGGCAGCGTCAACAGAAGGGCGAG
>JBBQYU010000015.1:0-16131 GCA_038208355.1 Candidatus Moraniibacteriota bacterium | reverse complement strand
GAAAAGGGAAGTATGGGGAAATATCATCTCACGTAGAGCAGAAAGAAAAGAATTGGTTTTCAAAGGAATGCTTGGAAGGTACTATTGAAAGGTGAGAATCTGGCTGAAAAAGAGTATAATGAAAATAAATGTAATGTTTTGATTAAAATTATGAATATTAAAGTTTCAAGGGAGTCGCTTCAGTATTGGCAGAAAAAAGGGGCACTAGCAGTGCGGTTGGAGGAGGAGGGACACGATGGAGTGGTTTTGGTGCAGGGAAAACAGCAGGCCTTGTCTCTTGTCATCGGAAAACGCCAGCAGATGACGCGCCGTAAACTTTTTTTACTGGTTCGACGAGTGGTGCGGGAATCATTGGCCAAGAGGTATGATACGTTGGTCATCGATTTTCAGCAGTTCCATTTTCCGCAGCTTCAGATGACTGCTGACGAATTGGCCGAATTGTTGGCGGTTAATTTTCTTATGGCCACGTTTCATTTTCGTGATTACCTGACCAGACCGAAAGAGGGTTTTCCTGAAATAAAAATGCTTGTGCTGGTTGGTGCTGCTGACAAGTTGGTGGCGACTGGCATGAAGCAAGGCGCTATCATTGGAGAAGAAGTGAACCGTTCGCGTCATATCGCGACCATGCCCGGAGGAGAGATGACGCCGGAAATTTTGGCTGCGCATGCCAAGCAGACGGTCAAGGGTTTGCCGGTGAAGGTGAAGGTCTTAGGCGTGGCAGAAATGAAACGATTGAAGATGGGAGGGATTCTCGGTGTGGGCATGGGATCAGAGGCTCGGCCGCGGTTCATTATTTTGGAATATTTTGGCGGCAATCAGAAAGACCGGCCGGTAGTTCTCGTAGGTAAGGGTGTGACGCTTGATACGGGTGGTATTAATCTGAAACCGAGTGACAGTATCTTGGGGATGAATATGGATATGTCGGGTGGGGCCGCGGTCATCCATACTCTGGCGGCTGCCGCGCGCTTGAAACTGAAGAAAAATATTATCGCTCTTGTGCCGGCAGTCGAAAACATGGCTTCAGGCTCAAGCTATCGTCCAGGGGATATCTTGCGTTCGATGTCCGGCAAGACCATCGAAGTTCTGAATACGGATGCCGAAGGGCGGATTATTCTGGCCGACGCATTACATTATGCCAAACGGTATCATCCGGCGCTGGTGGTGGACGTAGCCACTCTGACCGGAGCGGCGATGGGCGCACTAGGAGAGCGAGCGACCGCGCTTTTTACGGAAGATGAGAGACTGGAATTGCGGCTTCGTCACTTGGGAGAGAAGAGTGGTGACTATGTGTGGCCGCTGCCTTTGTGGGATGAATATGATGAAGAAGTGAAAGGAACTTTTGGCGACGTGGCCAATCTCGGTAGGACACGGTATGGTGGCGCGATTACGGCAGCCGTGTTCCTCAAACAATTTGTCGATAAGGCCTATCCTTGGGTACATCTTGATATCGCGCCACGCATGACTACTTTGCCGGATGAGTTTCTTTCCAAGGGTTCGGCTGGTGCCCCGGTGCGGTTGTTGATACGATTCTTGCAAGAAACAAATCATCAAAAAGACTAAGAGGGGGAAAGGTCCTTCTTTAATCGATAAAACGGCTTTAAAAGGCCGTTTTTTTGGTGCATAACTAGTGTGTTGACGGCTGGTATAAGGTGGAGTAAAATGGGGACTAGATATAAGAAAGTGGGTAGAAGTGGGGAATTTCATATTAGCGTTATTTCAGCTCTATGTTTATTGGAGAATACTCACACACGATTGATCCCAAGAAGCGCCTGGCACTTCCTTCGAAATTTCGTGGAGAGTTGGGAAATAAAGTGATTGTGACTCGTGGACTCGATAACTGTCTCTTTGTCTACCCGATGAAGGTGTGGGAAGAGTTGGCTACCAAATTGGGAACGCTGCCCGTCGGTGAAGCAGGGACACGGAGCTTTATCCGCGTGATGCTGGCTGGCGCGACCGATGTAGAACTGGATAGCCAGGGACGCATTCTTTTGCCGGAATATCTCAAGCACGATGGCGGTTTGAAAAAAGATGTCACAATTGTCGGATTGTTTAATCGTTTGGAAATTTGGGACAGCGCCAAGTGGAACCGCTACAAGATGCAGGCGGAAAAGAACACCGGAAAGATTGCGGAGGATCTTGGGAAGTTGGGAATCTACTAAATAAAGAAAAAAGTAGCAAAGGAGAGAAAAAGAGCGTTCAAACATCAAACATAAAAGTTTATTCGTAAGTTTTCATGTTTGAGGATTGAAACGATATGGAAGGAACAAAACATATACCCGTGCTGTTAGAAGAAACGATTGCCGGTTTGCACCTTACAAACGGAGACGTCGTCGTCGATGCCACGCTCGGTGGTGGTGGACACGCGCGAGTGATTTTGGAGCAAGTGGCTCCCCGGGGAGTGGTAGTCGCTTTTGATGCCGATCGGGAGGCGCTCGAGCGTTTCGAGAAGCGGGCAGTCTCTGAACCGGCACTGAAGCAGGCGCTTCATGAGAAGCGGTTGCTTCTGGTGAGACAGAACTATTCGGAACTTGTTCATGAATTGGACCATCTCGGTATCACGGCGGTTAAGGCTATTCTCGCTGACCTCGGGTTTTCCTCTGATCAGATAGAAGCAGGAGAGCGAGGATTAAGCTTTCAGAAAGAGGGACCGCTCGATATGCGTTTGGATCAGAGTACTGTGTTGCGGGCTGATACTATCGTCAATACCTACAGCGAAGAAGCGCTTGTGAAAATACTTCGTGAGTTCGGTGATGAACCGCAAGCCCAGAGGATTGCTCGGGCCATTGTGGAGGAGCGGAGCAAGCAGCCTATCGCTACCACCCATGAACTGCGCACGCTGATCGAGGTGGTATATCCGAAACGGTTGCGAGCTTTACTAAAAATCCATCCGGCAACGAGAACGTTCCAGGCACTCCGCATAGCAGTCAATCAGGAGTTCGAGCATCTGGAAAGGTTTCTGGGGCAGGCTCTTGAGCGGCTGATACCGGGTGGGAGATTGGCAATTATCACTTTTCATTCCGGTGAAGACAAACGTGTGAAACAAGTGTTTCGGACTTGGGCCCAAGGATGTGTCTGCCCGCCGGGCTTTCCTCTCTGTCGTTGTGGGAGTGTCGCGGCAGTGAAAATTTTAACCAAAAAACCTCTGGTGGCCAGCAAAGAAGAACAGCGAAAGAATCCGCGCTCGCGTAGCGCCAAACTCCGTATCGTAGAAAAATTGTAGAGACTTGAGAGCGGAAAAACAAAAATAAAAATAAAAAATATGCAGACCTTACAGCGTCGAAAATTAATTACTTCCTGGAGTCCAAAAGGAAAGAACCAGTCTGAGCTGGCTGGTTCGGTACACCTTTTGGTGCTGAGCGTGTTGACGGCTTTGTTCGTGTCGGGGGGCTGTTACCTGTACTCTGTCAATCAGAGCGCTGTTCAGGGGTATCATATGCGGACGCTGGAGAAAGAAATCTCTACACTCAAAGAACAGAATACGGAGTTGCAGATTACAGAGGCTGATCTGCGGTCGCTCCAGCGTATCGAAGTCTCTAGCGAGGAGCTGAATATGAAAAAACTGGAAAATGCCAAGTATGTGGAAGAGCGTGGTCCGGTGGCATTGAGATAGCTACACTCGTGTTTCTTGGATGAGTAGGGAATAATGAGCGGGTACATATGCGAAACACTGGTAAATTCCAATCACAAAAAAAAGGCGGTCACGGTATTGTCTCCGAGGGATCTTCCCGGATTCGTGTGCTCATGGTAGTAGTTTTTCTCATTGGGCTGGCCGTGGTTACCAAGCTGTATTTTATACAGGTTTTTGCGCATGATAAATGGGTGGCCTTGGCGGAGAATCAGCACAATACTTCTCTGGAGCTTTCAGCCGATCGCGGAGAAGTCTATATCCACGATGGCGCCGATGGACGGTATCCGCTGGCGGTCAATCGAGAGTACAATATGGTTTTTGTGGTGCCGAAGGATGTGACAGAAAGAGATACGGTCGCTGTAGAGCTTTCCAGAATTCTTGGCATAGAAGCTTCGGCTATTCGTGACAAATTAAGTGACCAAAATGATCCGTTTGAAATAATCAAAAAACACTTGAGTGATGATGAGTCTCGTGGTGTAGCCGCGCTTCATTTGAAGGGGATAGGAATGCTCCCTGAAAAATATCGCTACTACCCCGGAGGTGAATTGGCGGCGCAGGTCATTGGTTTTGCCAGTTTGGGGGATCGTGGCGGTTCTGGTGGCTATGGGATTGAGGCGTCCATGGACAGTTCTTTGCGAGGAAAGACTGGGATGCTGGTGCAAGAGCGAGATGCCGGTGGCCGCTGGATACCGCTTTCTGATCGCACCATTACCAAGGCACTGGACGGAGAGAGTCTTATCCTGACGCTGGATCGAGTTATTCAGTACGAGACGGAAAAGATTTTGAAAGATTCGGTAGAGCGCTATCAGGCCGACAAGGCGACCGCTATCGTGATGGATCCCAAGACGGGTAATATCTTGTCCATGGCCTCTTACCCACTTTTTGATCCGAATAACTACTCGAAGGTTGAGGATTATTCTCTTTTTCTCAATCCGGCCGTGAGTGATACGTATGAACCGGGATCGATTATGAAACCGATTACCATGGCCGTTGGTATCGAGGAGGGGAAAATCAGTCCCGATACTGAGTATGTCGATACCGGATCCGTGCAAGAGTCCGGGTATACGATTAGAAATTCCGAAAACAAGGTCTATGGGCAGAGCACTATGAACAAAGTTTTGGAGCAGTCAATCAATACCGGAGTAATCTTTGTAGAAAAATTAATCGGGAATCATATTTTTGGAGACTACCTCAAGCGTTTCGGTTTTGGGGAACGTACCGGTATTACATTGCCGGCTGAACCGGCTGGCAATATCAGAAATCTCAACAATGATCGCGCGACGCTCAATTTCTTTACTGCCTCATTTGGTCAGGGAGTGACCTCGACACCGCTGCAGATGATTACTGCTTATGCTGCTTTGGCCAACGGTGGCACACTGCTTCGTCCGAATATCGTTGACCGAGTGATTCATGCTGATGGAACGGAAGAAAAAAAGGCGCCAGAAGAGATCCGGCGAGTGGTGAGTGAAGAAACGAGCCGATTGGTCGGGGGGATGCTTCGTCGAGTAGTGGTCTATGGTCATGGAAAGCGTGCGGATGTGCCGGGGTATCTGGTTGGAGGGAAGACCGGGACGGCTCAGGTGGCGAAAAGTGATGCCAAGGGGTATCAGGACGGATTGAGCATTGGTTCGTTTGTGGGGTATGCCCCGATTAATGACCCTCGTTTCGTGGTTTTGGTGAAGCTGGATAATCCGAAGAACGTCGAATGGGCCGAATCAAGTGCGGCGCCGACCTTTGGTCAAATCATGAAATTTTTGCTAGAGTACGCCAGAGTCAAGCCTACTGAAGAAATAAAAGCCCAGCCATAATGGGAGGGCGGGAATAAGAGGAGCGTTTATGAACAAAAGAAAATTACTGGAAAAAGTGCTGCGCCTGATGACTAAGGCGGTTTTGGCTAAGTATAAGCCGACTATCATTGGTATCACCGGTTCGGTTGGAAAAAGTTCTACGAAAGAAGCGGTAGCTTTGGTATTGGAGGTAGCTTATACGGTGCGTAAAGCTGAAGGGAATTACAATAACGAAATTGGTATTCCGCTGACGGTTATCGGCGCGAAAAGTGGAGGGAGCTCCTTCTTCGCTTGGATAGGTGTCTTTTTTCGGTGGCTTTTTATGATGATTTTTCCGGTGCGCTATCCGGAGATGCTGGTATTGGAAATGGGTATTGACCGCCCTGGTGATATGGAATTCTTGCTGGGATTTATTCCGATTAAGATTGGTATCATGACGCAGATATCCTCAAGTCATATGGCTTATTTCGGATCGGTGGCCAATATCGCTCGTGAGAAGGGGAAGATGATAGCCGCGCTGCCGGAGGATGGTTTTGCTATCTTGAATGCTGATGATAAGCGCACGCTCAAAATGGGTGAGCGGACGGCAGCCAAGGTACTGACGTATGGTTTCAATAAAGAAGCAACGGTCCACGCAGATAATTTTATTTTTCATCGGGAGGCCAAGAAAGCGGAGGGGTTTAGTCTCAAGGTCAATTTTGACGGGAAAACAATTCCGCTTCGTTTGCCCAACATTATTGCCAAACATCATATTCCTTCAGCTTTAGCTGCCCTGGCCGTGGCCGTGGCGCTCCGCATGAATGTGATGGACATTACAAATGCTCTGGAAAATTTTGAGCCTTTGCCAGGCCGGTTGCGCCTTTTACAGGGGCGGGATAATATTGTGCTTTTGGATGACACGTACAACGCTTCGCCGGCTTCGACTGAGGCGGCGTTGGAAGTAGTGAGCGACTTGATGGCGCCTCGGAAGATTGTGGTGTTGGGCGATATGCTTGAGCTTGGTGCAGAAGCAGAGGCGCTGCACGCTGATTTGGTAGAGGCAGTGAAAGCCTCTGGGGCGCATATCGTGGTGACGGTGGGGAAATATACGCGGGCGCTTCATGAGAAGCTTTTGGAAAATGGGTTCTCGCGGAAACAGGTGCTTTGGCTGCCAGATCCGATGGCGGCTGTGGAGGTGCTTTTGACCATTGTGCGTTCAGAAGACCTGGTCCTCATCAAGGGATCGCAGGGGATGCGCATGGAAAAAATTACCGAGCAGCTTTTGGCGGACTCTCGGACCGCTGGTTCCTTTCTGTGTCGCCAATCCGATGTCTGGAAGCGTATCGCCTTTACTCCGCCAGAGGAATGGACTAATGACGTACAATAATTTTCTTTTTACGTAAACTGATTTGTGGATATTTTTTCCGGATTGCTTGTTATCATCGGGTTAGTGCTTTTCGAGACGGTATCGAGCATCGATAATGCCGTCATCAACGCGGAGGTGCTTTCGACCATGCAACAGAAGGCCCGGCGCTTCTTCATGACTTGGGGAATGTTTTTTGCGGTTTTTCTTGTGCGCGGGGGACTGCCGTGGTTGATTGTTTACGTCGCCACCCCTGGGCTTGGATTCTTTGATTCTCTGACATCCACTTTTTCTCGTGACCCAGCGGTCATCGAAGCGGTACAGGCCTCAGCTCCTATTCTTCTGATGGGCGGCGGTGTTTTCTTGTTATTTCTTTTTCTACACTGGCTTTTTTTGGAGCCGAAACATATAGGGTTTCAGATAGAGCGTTTTTTTCTTGTGCGGGGAGTATGGTTCTACGCGGTGGTGTCAGTCTTCTTGACGGTGGTTGTCTGGTTTGCTTTGGCCGCTCACCCGATGCTTGCCTTCGGTGCGGTAGTAGGCTCGACTACCTTTTTTATCACTCACGGTTTCCGTGGCCAGGCAGAAGAAGCGGAACGCAAGCTCATGGGGAGCGGTATGTCTGATATCAGTAAGATTCTCTATCTTGAAGCCATCGATACTACTTTTTCTATTGATGGCGTTTTGGGAGCCTTTGCTTTTACTCTTTCGGTGCCGCTCATCCTGTTGGGGAGCGGGCTTGGAGCTGTTATCGTGCGGCAGTTGACGGCGGCTAATATTGAGCGGGTGAAAAAATATGTTTTCCTCAAAAATGGAGCGATGTATTCAATTCTTTTTTTGGGGAGCATCATGCTGGCCGAGGGTTTTGGCGCGCATGCACCTTCATGGCTTTCTCCGGCCTTTACCTTTCTCATTATCGGTTATTTTTTTCACAAATCGAAGCGGGCTTTGCTTACTGGCGAGTCGTTTTCCAGGTAGGATTTTTAGGAGCAGATCCATCTTGCATGCTTTACAGAAAAGAGATAGTATATGGGTAGAGGAAGAAGACTTCTTCAAGTAAATCAGTTTTAATCCGTGATGTTTCAAGTCTTATGACAGACAACGTGACCAAGGATCGGGATTTTATCGAGTACGTCGTCAAGATGCTCGTTGATAATCCAGACGATGTAAAAGTGGAAAGGAAGATTGATGAGATGGGCGTACTTATTACACTGGATGTGAATGCACAGGACATGGGTATGGTCATTGGCCGTGAGGGCATGACTGCCAAGGCTCTACGTACGTTACTCCGTGTTATTGGTGCCCGAAACAATGCTCGGGTCAATTTGAAGATCAATGAACCGGAAGGTTCGGAACGGCCCGTGCGGGAACACCGTGAAGAAAGCGCTCCGACTGCTCCTGTTGTGGAGGAGAAAGAAAAGGAGAAGAAGACCTTGGATGATGTGATGAATGACATCCAACTATAGATTTCTCTCAAAGCCGCCTCTGCCGTATCGCCGGGGCGGCTTTTGCTTTTATCTCTAGGGTATTTTACAATGGGTATATTACCCTTTGATTATTTTTTATGCAGGTTGAAAAAATAGATATCGCAGGTGCGCTCATTATTACCCCGGATGTTTTTACGGACGAACGAGGGTATTTTTTTGAGAGCTTTCAGGAAGAGCGTTACCAAGAGATTCTCGGAGCGTCCGCACGGTTCGTCCAGGACAATGTGTCACGGTCCAGGCAGCATGTCTTGCGTGGACTGCACTATCAAGCGCCTCCTTTTGCTCAGGCCAAGTTGGTGTCGGTACTGGAAGGACGTGTGCTTGATGTGGCGGTTGATATCCGCTTTGGCTCGCCGACTTTTGGACAGCACGTTTCCGTAGAGCTTTCCGATGACAATCATCGCCAGTTTTTTATTCCGGAGGGCTGTGCCCATGGGTTTGTGGTGCTTTCCGAGACGGCCCTGTTTTCGTATAAATGTACTAACGTCTATTCCAAGGAACATGATCGCGGTATTATGTGGAATGACCAGGCGCTCGGGATAGAGTGGGGCGTCGCCACGCCCATCGTGTCCGAGAAGGACCGGCAGCACCCGCTTCTGGCTGAGATACCGCAGGAATTTGTATTTGGAGGCTAATACATTAATGGGGCTATACGTTATGAAGTTACTTGTAACAGGTGGAGCAGGATTTATCGGTTCTAATTTTGTCCATCATATTCTCTCTACTTATCCGGATTACCAGGTGGTGACCCTGGACGCTTTGACCTATGCCGGCAATTTGGAAAATCTGAAGGAATGGGAGAATGATACGCGCCATCGTTTTGTGAAGGGGGATATTGGTGATATGGCGTTGGTGGACAGCTTGGTGGCGGAGTGCGATGCTGTCGTGCATTTTGCGGCCGAGTCTCACGTTGATCGTTCGATTATGGATCCGGGTACGTTTGTCGAAACCAACGTACGCGGTACGTTTGTTCTTTTAGAGGCGGCCAAAAAACATCAGAAGCGTTTTCATCATGTTTCAACAGACGAGGTCTTTGGGGCTCTTGGTTCCAACGACCCGGCTTTCGACGAACACACTCCTTATGATCCGCGCAGTCCGTATAGTGCGAGCAAGGCGGCCTCAGATCATCTGGTGCGGGCTTATTTTCATACCTATCAGCTTCCTATTACAATATCGAACTGTTCTAATAATTACGGACCGTACCATTTTCCAGAGAAATTGATTCCTTTGGCTATTACCAACCTGCTTGAGGGAAAAACTGTGCCTCTCTATGGTGATGGGCTGCAGGTGCGTGATTGGTTGTATGTTGCTGATCATTGTCGGGCTATCGATTTGATTCTCCATCGGGGGAAAATTGGGGAGACCTACTGTATCGGTGGGAACGCGGAAGAGACCAATATTGCCATTATAAAAAAATTGCTGGCGCTTTTGGGCAAAGACGAAAGCATGATTGAATATGTAAAAGACCGCCCGGGCCATGATCGGCGCTACGCCATTAACTTCTCCAAGATTAAGGCGGAGCTTGGTTGGCAGCCGATAGTTACCTTAGAGGAAGGTCTCGCCAAGACGGCGGAGTGGTTTCAGCAAAATGAGGATTGGTGGCAGAATGTGAAGTCGGGTGAATATGAAAAATACTATGATAAGCAGTATGAAAAACGATAGATACCGTAGATATTGCGATGGTATCGAAAAAATTGGCTGACGTGCTCTATTTTGGTGAGTGAAGGCGAGTTTTTGAAATTGGAGCAATAGCTTCTCTGAGAGGTATTTTTTGTTAAGATGAAACGATGATGGAAAAAAAGAAAGTAGTCATATTGGGCAGCTTGGGGATGCTGGGTCAGGAATTGACCAAGCTTTTTTCGGCTGATGAATCCTATCAGGTGTGCGCTTGGGATAAAGGTGAGGTGGATATTACTAACTTTGTTTTGTTGGAGGAGCGGCTTTTGGCGGTTCAGCCTGATATCGTGATTAACGCTACTGGGTATAATGCGGTCGATCAATGTGAGGACAACGATGAGGAATATCAGAAGGCATTGCTACTCAATCGTGATGTGCCGGCTTTTTTAGCCGAGGAAAGTATTAAAATGAGTTTTCTTTTGGTTCATTATTCCACGGATTACGTTTTTGATGGGGCTTTAGAGGAAAACAAGGAAAAGACCGGCTGTTGCGGAGGGGGCTGTTGTCAGACACCGGTTTCCGGAGGAGTCTCAGAAATAGGGTATAATGAAGAAGCTCTCCCGAACCCGCTTTCCCGTTATGGAGAAAGTAAGCTTTTTGGGGAGAACCGCGTGAGAGAAAAGGCCAAGACCTATTTTCTTATCCGTCTTTCCAAATTGTTCGGGAAGCCGGCCAGTGCAGCGCAGGCCAAGCGCAGTTTTTTCGATGTTATGCTGGAGCTGGCCAAGACGAAAGAAGTAGTCGAAGTCGTGAATGAGGAAAAAAGCCTGTTTACTTATGCCCCGGACCTGGCCCAGGCGACCAAGGAGTTAATCGAATCAGAGAGCCCCTTTGGTATCTATCACCTGGCCAACACCGGCAGCGCTACCTGGTATGATGCGGTGTTGGAGCTCTATCGAGAGGCCCATGTTACCACACCAGTCATTCCGGTTACGAGCGAGCGGTTTCCTCGCAAGGCCAAGCGCCCGGACTGTTCCGTGCTTATCAACACCAAGCGTCCAGCATTGCGGTCCTATCAGGAAGCCTTGAAAGAATACTTAGCGGAAAAAGAATAACTCTCAGGTGTGTATGATCTCATTTTTTCTCACTCTCTTCGTTTAAGTCATTACTTTTTTCATATTACTATGGTACAAAAACTTGCTCATATTAAAAAAGCGGACGTGGCGGTGTATCGGACTATCCTCGGTGAAGAGAAGCGCCAGGAAGAGGGACTAGAGATGATTGCTTCCGAAAACTATGTTTCCGAGGCTGTGTTGGAGGCCCTGGGTACGGTGTTTACCAACAAATATTCCGAAGGTTATCCAGGACGGCGTTATTACGGTGGACAGGAGTTTACCGATCAGGTGGAGACCCTGGCCATTGAGCGAGCAAAAAAACTATTCGGGGCAGCTCATGCCAACGTACAGCCGCATTCTGGTGCTCAGGCGAATCTGGCGGTGTATGCGGCGCTTTTGGAGCCTGGTGATACGGTATTGGGTATGGATTTGTCACATGGCGGGCATCTGACTCATGGTCACCCGGTAACGCTCCCGGCCAAGGTGTATAACTTTGTTCGGTATAAGACGGAGCCGGATGGCACCATTGATTACAAGAAACTGGAAGCTTTGGCGAAAAAGGTGAAACCGAAATTGTTACTGGCGGGATTTTCTTCTTATACGCGTCAGTTGGATTATGCCAAGTTTGCGGCTATCGGGAAAAAAGTCAAAGCCCTGACTATGATGGATATGGCTCATGTGGCCGGGATGGTGGCGGCCAAGGCGTTGCCGAGTCCAGTACCGTACTTTGATGTGGTGACTGCCACGACACACAAGACCTTGCGTGGCCCGCGCGGAGGGATGATTCTCTGTAAGGAGTCACTGGCCAAGGTCATCGATAAAGGTGTATTTCCAGGAACTCAGGGTGGTCCACATATGCACGTGATTGCCGCTAAGGCAGTGGCTTTTGGTGAAGCGCTACGGCCGGATTTTCGTCGCTATGGCAAGCAGATTTTGAAGAATGCTAAGACGCTGGAAAAAGAGATGGCCAAGCGGGGAACGGTGATACTTTTCGGTGGTACGGAGAATCACATGATTGTGATAGACGTCGTGAAAACCTATGGCATCGCCGGTAAGGAAGCAGAAAAGTGGCTTGATGCGATTCATATTACCGTCAACAAGAATGTTATTCCTGATGATCCGCGTGGCCCGATGGATCCGAGCGGATTGCGCATAGGTGTTCCGGCGCTCACGACTCGTGGGATGAAAGAAAAGGAAGTGAAGTTTATCGCCGGATGTATTGATGAGGCGCTCCGCTCCGGGGGGGATACTCGGGTATTGCAGGATATCCGGAAGTCTGTTACAAAGCTCTGTAAGCAGTTTCCAGTTTATAAAAAGTAGCATGTAGTTTATGGCAAGTAGCGAGAGAAATATGTTTTCTCGTGCTCTCTACTTACTCTTTACTACCGATAACACTATGAAAGGAATTATTCTTGCCGGAGGGTCAGGCACACGGCTCTTGCCACTGACCGCTATTACCTCCAAGCAGCTTTTGCCGGTGTACGATCGGCCGATGATTTTTTATCCGTTGAATGCCCTCATTCAAGCGGGCATCAAAGATATCCTCATTATCGTTTCTCCGGAACACTCGGGCAGTTTTCTCAATCTGCTGGGTTCCCTTTTTCGCAAGTTCGGTGTCAATATTTCTTTCGTGGTGCAAAAGTCGCCGCGCGGTTTGGCCGATGCCTTCATTTTGGCCGAGGACTTCTTGGATGGCGAAGCCTCGACGCTCATTTTGGGCGATAATATTTTTGAGGATGATTTGAGTGAGGCTATTCAGAGCTTTGAATCAGGAGGGCGTATCTTTGCCAAAGAGGTATCGGACCCGGAGCGTTTCGGAGTAGTGGCGTTCGATGCCGAGGGCCAAGTACTTTCTATCGAAGAAAAACCAGAGGCACCAAAAAGCCATTTTGCTATCCCGGGTGTCTATATCTTTGACAGTGAAGTGGTGGCGGTGGCCAAGGGCCTGGAGCCTTCTTCGCGTGGAGAATTGGAAATTACCGATCTACAGAAACACTACTTGGAAAAAAAATCTTTGGATGTACGGAAAATCAAGGGTGCTTGGTTTGATATGGGCACGACCGAGTCACTTTTCCAGGCCAGTGCCTTTGTTCGAGAGAGCAAGTTTCGTGAACGTTTTCACCCGATGATTGAGGAGGCCTTGGCCGAGTTTAATGCCGAGTTCAAGCGTATCGTATCTATTCATAATCACTAAAACTATATGCACGACCGACAACGTCCGATTAAGAAAGCGATTCTCCCGGTGGCCGGATTTGGAACGAGGTTTTTACCCGCTACCAAGGCACAGCCGAAAGAGATGCTTCCTATTGTCGATAAGCCGGTCATCCAGTATCTGGTGGAGGAGGCGGTGGCCTCGGGGATTGAGGAGGTGATCTTTGTCACGGGGCGCGGCAAGCGAGCCATTGAGGACCACTTTGATGTTTCTTACGAATTGGAAGATACGCTGGTCGAGAAAAACAAGCATGATTTGTTGGAAGCAGTACGGCATATTTCTAAGCTGGCCAAGTTTTCATATGTACGTCAGCCGGTACCTCTCGGGGATGGACATGCGCTTTTGCAGGCTGCCCACCTCGTTGATGACGATGAGAGTGTCCTAGTCATTTTCGGCGATTGTCTCTATGACTCTGAAGTCCCTGCCTCGAAGCAGTTGATGGAGGCCTATGCCAAATACCATGATCCGATTATCGGCTTGTCCGAGGTGGCGCGTGAAGATGTCTCTAAGTTTGGAGTAATCGATGGCATTGCGCTCGATGAGACGACCTATGAGATTCGTGGCATTGTCGAAAAACCTACCGCGGAAGAGGCTCCTTCCAATCTGGTGGCGGTCGGGAAATACATCATTACGCCGGAAGTTTTCCGTGTGCTTGGTTCTATTAAGCAGGGGAAGAGCGGAGAAATCCGTTTGGCTGATGCGTTTGATATCATGCTCAAGAGTGGTAAGCCATTGTATGGGAAAAAGCTGATTGGCGAGTGGTTGGATACTGGAGACAAATTTAATTTCTTGCGCGCGACGATACATCTCGGCCTCAAGCACCCGGAAGTTGGTGAAAAACTTCGCCAGTATCTACGCAGCCTTTCTCTTTAGTACTCTCGTCACAGTATGTACTGGATTTACCTCATCATCTTTATCCTGATTATCCTCACCCCGAAGATTATTCAGCATGGAGTAGCCTTTCTGTTGGAAGAAGATGTCGAGTCGTTGTTGATTTTATTTTTAGGTCTTTTTTGTTTTGTTCTGTATCTGGCCAAAGAAAAAGCGCTCTTGCGAGCCTTCAAAGAAAAGCTGCACCTCCAAAAGCAGACCAATATCATTACCCGCGATCTCTCTGATTCGTACTCCTACATTGGTGAGATGAATCGGAGGTTTGATATTGTCAAAGACCTCATTTTCAATTTGCCGAGGAACACGGCGCAAGCGTTGCTGAAGAAAAATTCTGATCTTTATGCCCCAGTGATTGGTGCGGCTCGTCTGCTCGCCAAGACGGAGCAGGTCGCTTTGTATTTTGTGAATATTCGGAAGAAAAGCGCAGAAAAAATCCTGGGAGGCAACACGTTTCAGAGTAATCTGGTTTTTGACGCTGAGTCACTTCTCAAAACAAAGAAATTTTTTTGGGAGGAACAGGGGTGTGTTATTATCCGTTCGCCGAAACAGGCTTTGGATACGACGGCCTTTCTTATTTTTCCCAAAGCAGTGAACGCCATTGAGGATAAGGAGGTTTTTAAGATTCTGGCTTCCGAGGCTCTCTTTTTATACTGTGTTGAGCAGGGGAGAATTTCAGAACAGAAGACATAATGCGGAAGTCTATGCGCATAGGTATTGATGCCCGCTTCTACGGATCTCTTGGAAAAGGTTTGGGGCGATACACTGAAAAATTGATAGAATACCTTGAAGACATTGATCAAGAGAATGATTATATTATTTTTTTGCGCGCAGAAAACTACGCGGAATATCAGCCGAAGAATCCCCGTTTTACGAAAGTGCTGGCCCAGTATGCTTGGTATGGTTTTTCGGAGCAGTGCTTCTTTCCTATGCTCCTCTATCGCCTGAAGCTTGATCTTATGCACTTTCCGCACTTCAATGTGCCTCTCCTCTATCGGCGGCGCTTTGTGGTGACGATTCATGATCTTATTTTGTTGCGCTATCCGACGCTGCGCAATACAACTCGGGGAGCCTGGCTCTATTCTGTAAAATATCTGGCATACCGTTTTGTCATTGCCTCGGCCATAGCCAGGGCCAGCCACATTATCACGGTTTCACATTTCACAGAGAGTGACATTATCAAACGTTATCCGCAGGCGGCGGGAAAAATTTCTGTGACCTATGAAGCGGCAGACCCTCTGTGTCAGATTCTGAGTCCGTCAGCTGAACATAATCTTTTAGTGCGCATTGGACTGAGCCGACCAGAAGAAAACAAAGGGCAAAAGGAGCCCCTTCGTGATATACTGAAGCCGTACTTCTTGTATGTCGGCAATGCGTATCCGCATAAGAACCTGGAGCTTCTTTTGGTGGCAGCCAAGCTCTTTCCGAACCATATTTTTTTATTGGTTGGTAAAGAAGATTATTTCTATGCCCGTTTGAAAGTGCAGGCCGTGCAGGAGAGAATAACGAATGTCATCTTTGCTGGTTTTTTGACGGATGGTGAATTGAGTACACTCTATCGTTTGGCCCAGGTCTACCTTTTCCCGTCACTCTATGAAGGATTCGGGTTGCCGCCTCTGGAAGCCATGTCACGGGGTCTGCCGGTTCTGGCCTCTCGAAGCGGTTCACTTCCGGAAATACTCGGGGAGGCTGCGCTCTATTTCGATGCCACTGATATTGTTTCTTTCGAGCAAGTGTTGCGCTCTGTCTTGGATGATCCACTGGTGCGTATCGAGTTGCGTCAGCGGGGGTATAGACAGGTGGCTCGGTACAGTTTTCGTGAGATGGCCTATGCTACGGCCAAAATCTATCAAGAAATATTTGAAAACAAATAGCTATCATGTCTTTTTCACAAGACCCACAGCGACAAAATGTCCCTCGCCTCTCAGATATGAAGTCTGCTTCGGCTATGAAGGGAAGGCCCCTATGGTCTGAAAGTAGAGAGGGCCACGAAACCTGGCCTCCGCCGGCGTCTTCGTACGGGCTCTTCCCAGAAAAAGAACAGGGAGCGGGGAC
>JBBQYU010000014.1:0-17142 GCA_038208355.1 Candidatus Moraniibacteriota bacterium | reverse complement strand
ATTCATGCCTCGGAGAGAGGTATAGTTGAGTATGTATTTGATAGGATTTTTTCCGCTCACCATAAGACCAATAATGTAGTAGATGGTATAGATGATTTCAATAATCTTTTTGAGTATCCAAGGGCTTTTGTTGTAGAATTTTTTCGTTGTAACCCAGAAGGAAGATATTCCCTCTAGGATGTGTTGGTTATCATTATAGAGGGCTATATAAAGTTTCCCAGTATTATTCACCAATGAGGTGATGTTTTTGAGAGCCTGATACATATCGCCAGTATGGTGAAGTACTCCCCAAGAATAGACGATATCGTATGTGCCGAGTGATGAGAGGAAAGTATTGTCGAGAGCCGAACCCGAAATTATTTCCCATTCTGCCGGATCTTTTGCTTTTTTCTTGAGATAGGTAGCGCATTCTAGGGAGAACCGATCAATATCGACACTAACTACCTTTTTTGCGCCAAGCCGATAGGCGGCGAGGGAGAAAAGTCCGCTTCCACACCCGATGTCGATAAATGTTTTCCCAGCGATATTTTCTTTTCCACCTAAGAAATCAACGAGGGATTGTTCGGCGGTGTCCACTCTCTTTTGATTCAGCGTACGAAGAAAGTTTTTCCAATTTTTTCCAAAGCTGAAGTGGCGAGGATCTTGATAACTTTGTTCGTAGAGTTCATTATTCATAGTAATACCAGTTAGTTTTTTGAAAGAAATTCAGCGAAATCTGTTGTATGTCTTTGAATTGAGAAAAGTTTATTTATTTTCTCTTGTGCTGACTTTCCTATAGAGTGTGCTTTATCGGTATGAGCCAGGATTCCTTCTATAGCTGTTACTATTTCTGAAGTATTTTCTTTTGGGATAAGGATACCATTTTTTTCGTGTTCAATGAGTATTCTGTTTTCGGGAATATCCGTGGTAATGACAGGAAGGCTGGCTGCCATCGCTTCCATGATAGCGTTTGACATACCTTCGCCGAGTGTTGGGAGGATGAAAACATCGGATATTTTTAGAATTTCTTTTACGTCATTTCTATTTCCAAGGAAATGAACGTTTTCTTTAGAAGAATAGTTTGAAATTTTTTTGAGAAGTTCTTGTTTTTGTTCTCCATCGCCAACGATAAGAAGGTGAAAATTTTTATCACTCAACTGCTCAAAAGCCTCAAGGAGATACCTGTGTCCCTTGCCGCGACGGAGCTTACTGACGCAGGTAATCACTATATTAGTTGGTATTAATCCTAATTCTTCGCGTTTTTTGTCTTTGTTTATTTCAAAATTAAATTCTTCTATATCAATAGCATTCGGTATAATTTCAAATTTTTCAGCTGAGAGTTGTAGTTTTTTCATTAACTCTTGTTTTGCTACTTCTGTCTGAACGATATATTTTGTAACAAGTGATTTTGTAACACGATCAAAAATACGTAGAAATTCCCATTGGAGAAGTTTTCCGCGTTGGTTGCAGATGATTTTTTTGACACCAAAAAGTTTACCGAATATTCGGCCGAAGAGGTCGGCATGGATGAGATAGGTGATAAGAATATCGGGTTTAAATTCTTGGACGATTTTTTTAAACCGGGGAATGATTTTGATATCGAGAGGGTGTCGTAAATCAAGATAATAAACTGGGACACCTCTTTCCTCTAGTTGTTTTCCTATCGGACCATGCCCATGAATGCAGCAGACGCGATTGTCAAAGTCGTTTTGCATGCGCGGCAACGTTTTGAGGAGCATCATTTCTGTTCCTCCGATTTCAAGCCCAGTTATTAAGTGTAGTATTTTTTTCTTTTGCATATTAATCAAAATATTCTTCAAACCACAGCTCGAGGGTGAGGAGGGCCCAGATATGGGGAGAGAAATTGACGTCGGTGGTAGTGTGAGTATGGAGGATTTCTTGTATTGCTGATTGTTTGAAAAGCTTTCGTTTTACCAGGATTCCCTGGGTGAGTTTGTCAGAGGCATATTGTTTTAACTCTCCGCGGAACCAGGCATCGATAGGGACGCCAAATCCCATCTTGGGGCGAAACATTACCTCGTCTGGGATAATACCACGGAGCGCTTCTTTGAGGATGTATTTTTTGTTGTTGAATCCTTTGAGCTTGAGGTGAAAGGGGATCTGAGCGGAGAGTTCGAGCAGTTCGTGATCGAGGAATGGAGAGCGACCTTCGAGCGAGACGGTCATGGTAGCAATATCGACTTTGGTGAGCAGATCCTCGGGGAGATAGGTCATGAAGTCGGTATAGACAGCCTGCTCGGTACGGTTTTTTGATCCTGACTGAGTGAATTGTTTGGCAATGATGTCATAGGTATTGTGCTCCCATACTTTCGCCTTGAAGTCGTCGGTATACAGTTTTTCTTTTTGTTCGTTGGTGAAATAGGCAGTATAGGAGAGATAGCGCCGGCGATAGTCATCAGAGAGGCTTTCTGAGAAGCGGTGAAGACGGTCAAAGAAGGTGCTTTTAATAGTATGTGCGAGAAATTTCGTTATCGGCTTACCAATGAGGCGATTGAAGAAATCAAAATGATCGAGATAGGTCGAAATTTGAAAAGCGCTGTAGCGGGTGTAGCCGGCGAAGTTTTCATCGCCACCATCGCCATTGAGCGCTACGGTGACATGGTCACGAGTGAGTTTGGCCACGTAGTACGTCGGGAGGGCACTGGAATCAGCGAAGGGTTCTTCATACTGCCTTACAAGCATAGGTAGTAGCTCGATGGCATCTGGCTCGACGATGAATTCAGTGTGATCAGTTTTGAATGTGTCCGCAATTATTTTAGCATATTTCAGCTCGTTATATTTCTCTTCCTTGAAGCCGATAGAAAAAGTCTTGATCGGTTGGTCAGAATGGCGGGCCATCATAGCGACGATGGCACTCGAATCAATACCTCCTGAGAGAAAGGCTCCGATAGGGACATCAGAAATCATACGAAGTTTCACTGATTCTTCTAGTTTGTCGAGAATTCTTTTCTTCCATTCTGACTCAGGGAGATTGAGTTTTTTAGAATAATCCAATTTCCAATACTGCTCGATTTTCACCGTCTTTGTTTTGATGTCCAGGGTGAGGGAATGGGCTGGTGGAAGCTTGCGGACACCCTGAAACCCTGTGAGGGGTGCTGGAACGTACTGGAGGGTCAAATAATGATGAATAGCAGTATAGTCAGGCTCGCGGACATATTCAGGCTGAGTGAGGATGGCTTTCAGTTCGGAAGCGAACATGAAAACATGGTCGTCGAGGTAGTATTTGAATGGTTTTTTGCCGACGCGGTCACGGGCGCAGAAAAGAAGCTGTTCCTGTTCGTCGTAGAGAGCAAAGGAGAACATACCACGGAGATGGAACAAACAACCTTCTTTATATTTGTCGTAGAGAGCGAGGATGACCTCGGTATCGGAATGGGAAGTGAAAGTGTAGCCATCTTTTTCAAGCATGGCGCGCTTTTCTTGGAAGTTGTAGATTTCACCGTTGAAGATGATTTCATAACGGTCGAGGTAACGCATCGGCTGGTGACCGAGCGGGGAGAGGTCGATGATAGAGAGGCGACGATGGCCGAGACCGACTTTTTGATCAGGTGAAATATACACGCCACCATCGTCAGGCCCGCGGTGCTTGATAGCGTTGTTCATCTGCTCGATGTTGTTCGAGGAAATGGCTTTTTCAGTGAAAGAAATTTTTCCGGCAATTCCACACATGGTATTATATTTTAACGTATTTTCCAGATATATACTCCTCCATCGGCATAGACGAGGGTGTATGCTTTATTAAACTTCTCCAGGTTTGCTCCATATGCATTGGCACTCATCCACCATTCACGTTCTTTATAGATGGTATTGAATTTATCGAAGGAGTAAACAACATACTTTGATTGATCAACGAGTTTTTCCCAAGTAGCGATTTCTCTCTCAATCTTTTTGATAAGTATCTTCTCCTCTTGAATTTTATCAGAAAATTCTGGAAAAGATATTTTGTTGGTAGTATATAGTTCTACGTACGAGTTTGCCTCTTTTATACGTTTTTCGTGATATTTTCGAAGTTTTATAATCTCAGTTTCAGGGTCTTGCTCAAGAATTTTATCAGAAAGAAAATATTCTGAACTAACCGGAACGGTGGTTCTATGTGCGAAAAAATGAAGCATTGGACCATTGGCAGATTGTGTGATGAAGAATGCATTTTCCGGAGTATTTTTCTTAATCCAGAGAGCGGCACGATATTCATTATCCGAAGTGAGCGCCTTCTTATTTATAGCAACATAGAATGAACCAAGTATGCTGACACAAGAGAGAATCAAGATTATTAGGAAGAGCTTGATTATCTTTGGGTATTGTGTTGATACAAATTTTATTATTGGAACCATGGCAATTATAATGAGTATATCCATTAGTAGCCAAAATCGTTCAGGGAGATAGAGATGGTTCAGTCTCGGAAGAATTTCAGAGAAAATGAAAAGGACAAGAAAGAGTGGTAAAATAATTCTCAACAGCGCTTGCTTGTATAGAGGTGCTTTTATTATGAAAAAGTATACGAATACTCCCATAATAAAAGCTAAAATCGGGCTAAGATAGTATGCATAATATTTTGCTGCACCACCGATGCCGGGCCATCCCATTTGGAGATTTGTGCCATCACTCGAGTAATTTCCGAGAAACCATAGTTTCCATTGGGATATATTTAAAATATCCTTTCCGATATTTTGAGCCGTATTGATGATAGATTGCAGGATATTGAGTTTTTCGATGGCAACGACACTCGCGAGAAAAAAGCAAAGCAATAATAAGGAGTAAATGATTTGGTTTTTTGCACCATCACTTTTATTGAGTGTTTTTTTAGCAATGAAGAAAGCGAGCCATCCTATGTATACAAGGAGTGGAAAAATGAAAAATTCATGGTAGTTTATTCCAAATATGCCAATGAGTGCTGAAAGAATAAGGTAGGCGCTTTTTCGCTCTTGGGAATACTGAAAAAGAAAGTAGATGAGTATTGGTAGAAAGATGATAACCACATTTTGTGGGCGTGTCATATCAACTTCCATATTGATGACAGGGATGGAAAGCGCTACGAGGTAGAGAGTGGCCTCGATAGCGAGATTATTGATTTTAAAAATCCGTATGAGGCGATAGAGAACAAGAAGGAGACTGGTCTGGAGTCCGATAAAAAAGATTGTAAAAATAGTGTAAGGTTCAATTCTGGAAAAGACCGCAAGAATATCGCTAGCGGTATAAAAAAATCCACGGTATATTTGTCCAATTTCGCCACTTTTGACATCATTTCCAATCTTCACGAGATCAGTATAACCGTCCCATTCGGGTATGAATCGATAAAAATAGTAGTTGGTGACATGGAGTATGATATATCCTGCCAGTGCTAGCAGGATGGGCCTATTTGTTTTGTTAAATAGTTGTTTAGGGTTGATGCTGAGTGTTTCACCAGCGTGTAGGCGTGTTTTTATGAGCGCTAATGAAAAAATAATGAGGTTGACTATCAGGATGTTTTCAGTTGATATGAAGACTCCGAAGAGCTGATTTAGGAAGAAGAAAGTGGGTGTGTAAATGAAAAAATAAAAAACAAGAAAGGCAAAATATTTCTCGAGCAATGAAAATGAAGGAAGTGGGCAGAGCTGAAAGAAAGCGAGTGGTGTTGCAATGAAAAGCAAGAAAAGCCCTGAAATATTGAAAAGAAAGGCTGCATCAAAAATTTTCTCCAAAGACAAGGAGAATAAATAAATTGTCAGAGCGAGAATATTGATCTGTAGATAGTCTAATTTCATTTTTGGAGATCTTTAAAGATTTCGTAATATTTATTGATAGACATATCCCATGAGAAATTTTCTTGAACATCAACTCTGGCTTTGTTGGATAAGCGTGTGTGTTTGTCGTTATCTTCAAGAAGGTTAATGATGGCACTGGTAATTTCTGATGTAGATACAGAAACTATCAGGCCGTTCTTTTCGTTTTCGATAATTTCACCAGCTCCTTCATTTGGAGTAGCTATAATAGCACATCCACACGCCATAGCTTCGAGCAGTGATGTTGAGAGTCCTCCGCCCGGGAGTGATGAGTGGATGAAGATATCAAAGGTTTTCAGTATGCTGACCGCTTCTGCGCGGGGCAGGTTTCCGAGCATATGAATCGAATTATCAGAAATATTTTTGAGGTGTTTGAAATCTTCACCATCGCCTATAATAATGAAAACTACTTTTGATTTCCATTTTGGTGGCAGTGTTTTAATTGCCTGGATAGAATATTCAATACCTTTCCATTTGTACAGGCGGGCTATCACGCCGACAATCACTTTTTCAGGGAATTGATTCCGGAAATTTTCATTCGGAGTGATGGCGTCTATTTGATCAAAATCGATACCGCGATAGATCACTGGGGATGGGCGAGAATCAAATCGTTGTACGAATTTCTGTACTGCTTTGGAGATAGAAATATTCAAATCAGAGTAACGGAATACGATGAATCCCAATGTATAATCGTAGAGTTTAGCCACAAGTGATTTGAAAGAGCTAGACAGTTTTACGAAATCAGAACCGTGTTCGATGTGAATCAGTTTTGTGCGTGTAACTTTGGCGTAAATAAGAGCAATGAATGAAGAAAAGAAGAATCGGGTGCGTGAAACGATGGCATCTGGTTTTTCTTGGCGAAGAGAAAAAAGAAGCGCCCAAAAGGAAGGCAGCCAAAATTTAGGTAGGGGATAGTTGGACACGATTTCAAAGGCAGGGAAACGAACAATCTTTACGTCGCCGTGAAGTATTTCTTTTTTCGGTGTACTAGAAGGTAGATGAGGAGTAAAAACGGTAATATCTACCCCGCGTTGGGACAGATATTTGTTGAACTCATCACTATGAGTTTCTAGCCCGCCGATATGTGGCGGATAGTAGGGTGAGAATACGAGAAGTTTCATTGGGCTAATTATTTATTTCATCTTTGGATGAAATATCTTTTAGTGTTTCTTGGCGGGTGAGGATGGTGATTTTTTGTTCCAGTTGTTCGATGGCGGAGAGGAGTTTGAAGACTATGAGAAAGACCAGGATGAAGCCGGTCAGAACAACGGCGTTGATATTGTCCTGGATACCGATGATTTTGGCCAGGGTGTTGCTGAAATGCGGGAAGAGGACGATGGTGACCATGCCGCCCCAGACGACGATGCGGACAGCGAGTTTGAGGACGGTTTGATGGTCCTTACCCTTCATAAAGTTGTTGACACCCTGATAGAGCATGGCGGCAGCCAGGAACAAGATGACGATTTGGTAGAGATGCAGGTCGTTTACATTCATAGGCGTGTGATTAAGAAATGAGATTCCAAATGATTTTGTAGAGTGTTTTGAGTCCGTTGACAAAGCCCTGTTTCTGGATTTTCCCCATGGAGTATTCAGTATAGCGCACTTCGATGGGGACTTCCTGATATTTTAGCTTGTAGAGGTAGATTTCTCGGATGACTTCGCTATCGTATTCGTAACGGTCGGTTTTGGTATTGATGAGGTCGGAGGCGTGGTGTGAGTAGGCGCGGAAGCCGGACTGGCTGTCGGAAACATAGAGACCGTAGAAATACCAGGTGATGACGTTGCCGATGTGGTTGGCCATGATTTTGTACCAGGGCATGCCCTCCGGATTCTTCAGTCGGGTGCCTAGGGCAACATCACAATGATTGTTTTGGATAGGGGCAATGAGTTTGGCAATATCATCCGGATTGTGCTGGCCATCGCTATCCATGGTGACGATAGTATCAGCGTCCAAGAGTTTGGCCGCTTCGATGCCGGTTTTGGTGGCTGCACCTTTGCCGCGGTTGAGCGGATGACGGAGCGCTCGTACGCCAGCAATTTCTTGTGCTTTTTTCCAGGTCTGATCGGTGCTGCCGTCATCGACTACGATAATATTGTGATAGCCGGCAGTCAGAATCTCTCGGAGAACATCCTGAATAACTTGCTCTTCATTGTAGGCGGGGAGGATAATCCACGTGTTTTCGTTCATGGTATTCACTTAGCGGTTGTTTTTGAACCAGTCAAATGTTTTTTTGATGCCGGTTTGAAAGTCAGTGTGCGGAGACCAGTTGAGTTTGGAAATAATTTTTTGGGCGTCCAGAGAGCTCGTTTTTTGTTCACCTTTTTTGGCCTCGCCATGTACCTCTTGGAATTTGTTGTTGAAACAGTCGTTGATGGCGGCGAAAAGTTGATTGACGTTGGTCTCGATGCCGGTGCCGACATTGTAGACACCCACAGCGTCAAAGTGCTCTAGTGCTAGCAAGTTGGCCCTGGCGACATCCTCGACATAGACATAATCGCGTGTTTGCAGGCCGTCGCCGTTTATAGTCGGCTGAGCACCCGCGAGCATTTTGTTTATAAATATGGCGACGACTCCTGCTTCGCCGTGGGGATTCTGGCGTGGACCATAGACGTTGCCATAGCGGAGAGAGACAAAGGGCAGTCCGTGAACCGCCGAAGTGTAGTTTAGGTATTTATCAGTGGTCAGTTTGGCGATGCCATAGGGCGAGAGTGGCCATTCTGGATGTGTCTCTGGGGTGGGGCGCATGTCGGTGTCGCCGTAGATAGCGCCTCCGGTGGAGGAAAAGATAAATTTCTTCACACCGTTTTCCTGGGCGGTTTTGATGAGGTGGATGCTGCCGAGAATATTGGTCTCTGCATCGGCAATAGGATTGGCCACGGATTGCCGGACATCGATTTGCGCGGCCAGGTGATAGACGATTTCCGGTTGTTCTTTTGCGAAAAGGTCCGTAACGGTGGGAAAATCGGTAATATCAGCCTCGATGAGTCGAGCTTCCGGGGGGATATTTTCTCGGCGACCAGAAGAGAGGTTGTCGAGCACGACAACCGTATGCCCGGCCCGTAGCAGTTGATCGACAATATGCGACCCGATAAATCCTGCACCTCCAGTGACAAGAATTTTCATAAAAAGGCTTGAATACGGGTGATTACTTATTCAGTATACCAAGGATAGGCGGATGCTTCAAGCAAGCTTTTGGACGAGGTACCAGATATCGACGACGTAGAAGGTTGCCAAAATGAAAAGGATGGCGAAAATGCCGAGGGAGAGCGCCCGATTTCCTTTTTTTGTTACGTAATCAGTTACGTAATTCATGCCCGAAGCAAATACGAATACGAAGGAGAGGAGCATGGGATAGATATAGATGGGCTTCATGGCGGAATATTCCCGGTAGTCAAGCGTGAATTTGATGATAAAAAGCCAGGCGGTCCAAAAAAAGAAGGTGAACATCCATGTGTTTTCCTGAGCAAAAGAAGGAAGGCCATTTTTCCAAAGCGAGCGGATGCTGTTGCGGGTTACGAGGAAGAGACCAACCAGAAACAGTGCCAGGGGCAGGAGGGCCAAGAAGGAGATGACGCTTCCTATATTGTAGACGGGACTGGCAAGTTTGGTATACCAGTCCCTTGGGCGGCCTTGATATTGGATGAAATTGGCCCTGGCGTAAAGCTCGGTCCACAGAGATGTCCTGCTGGGCGAATAGCTGCCCTCGGAGCTTTCTCTGTCGAGGAAGGGCGCCTGGATCAGGTCGATAGGATGAAAAGTGAAATAGCCGTCAAAAATGGAAACGATGCCCGTTTTTCCGCCGACGTATGTTTGTTGGAAAAAATGAGGGAAGGGGGATTTTTCTTTATTGATAACTATGGGGGAACCGTAGGTTTGGTAATAATCATAGTATGGGCCGAAGGTGGCAAGAAAGAAAAAAGACGTGACCAAGAAAAGTCCGAGCAGGAGAGCAAAACGTTTGAGCGTTTCTGGCGCGCGCAAGTTGGCGCCCATCTTGATGAGGAAGACGACGATGACGCCGAGGAGGATGATGAGTCCGGAGCCTTTGGAGAGGGAGGCGAGGATAACCGACAGGGTCATGAGCCAAAAACTGGCGAGTTGTTGTTTTTCCAGAAAGCGGAAGAGAAAGTACAGCGCGCTGGTGGAAAAGAGAATAACGAAGGAGTCATTGGTGGCTTGGATGTTGATGCCGATGAGTGATGGGTTGAGAGCGGTCAGGAGAAAGGTGGCGAGGCGGACATTTTCTCGCAAGGGAAGTTTTTGTAAGAAGAAAGAGACGAAGACGAGTGTCAGGATACCGGCGAGGGCCGAGAGCTCCTGGGCGATTATTTTGAGATCTGCTCCCGGATGGGCCGAGAACAGGTTTACCAGCTTGGCTGCGGTGTAGTGATAGAGCTTTGGATGATAGCACTGGAGACAGGCCAGATCTTCTTTTCCCGGGATTCTGTTTTCGTAAGCTATGATTTCTATGACTTCGAAGTGGTCATCGTTGGCGTCTCGATTGAGGTACGCCGGATAGACACGGAGAAGAACAGCGAGCGCAAAGATAACTATGAAGGCCCATTGAATTTTTTGGAGGTTTTTCATAGAGGATGTTACTTTTTCTCCTCGTGGTATTCTTTTTCGACGTTGACGTCCCAGAGATTATCTTTGGTCGTGATACCCCGCATGATGTTTTCGACTGCGGTCATAGCGGTGAGCATAGAGTGATCCTGGTTGTTGTAGCGGTGCATGCCGTTGCGTCCGATGAGAAAGAGATTGGTGAACTGATCAACCCATCCGCGCAGTTCGTCGAAGCGGTCATAGGTGCCGAAATAGGCGGGATAGGTTTTTTTGACCCGAATGAGCGTGCTGTCCAAAACGTCTTCCGGGAGGATGATATCTATCTTGGCTAGTTCGGCGATGGCAAAGGCGGTAAAGTCTGCGTCTGACATCGTCCAGAGCTCATCGCCTTCGTTGACGAAATATTCCAACCCAATCCACACATTTTTGGGGTCACTCACCATGTAGGGACTCCAATTGTTGAAGATTTGTAGCCGGCCCACTTTGACATCGCGTTCTTGGATGTAGATCCAGTTGTCGGGGATGATATTGTGAAGTGTTTTTTTGCTCGTTTCGTTTTTTATTTTAAGCTTTTTCAAAAGGAGCCCAACCGTGATGAAATCGCGATACATGAGGCCGTCTGCTACCGCTCGTACGTTCTCTGGTATGGGAATACCCTCGACACCCGCTATCAGGTCTTTGATAGGCATCGTGGAAAAGAAATAGTCACCTTCGATGGTCTCTACCTCGTCCGTTTGATGATTGTGTACTTTGAGAGCGGTGATGGTGTGGTTGGGGTCGGCGACGATACCAACAACCGTATGATTCTTATGAATGACACCACCGGCTGCCAATACTTGGTCGGCCACCGTTTCCCACATTTGGCCTGGCCCAAATTTTGGGTACATGAACTGTTCGATGAGGCTGGTTTCGATGTCTTTTTGACTCATGGATGTCCCGCCCTTTTTCCAAAGACTTCTGAAGGCATGAAGGAGTGCCTTGGTGATAGAGAGGCCTTTGATGCGCTGAGCGCCCCATTCGGCGGTAATCTGTTCACAAGGCACGCCCCAGACTTTTTCGGTGTAGTCTTTGAAGAAAGTGAGATAGAGCTCCCAGCCGAAGCGGTTGATGAAGAAATCTTGGAGTGATACTTCGTTTTTGATAGGAAAAATGCGTGCTTTGATGTAGCTGATGCCGATTCTCCCCATGCGCCAAAGGCCGAGATTGTGAATAGTTTGTCCATTGAGGGCGACCGGGTAATCAAAAAACGTGCGCAGATAGAAGATACGCGACAGGCGTTCACGGATGAGCATGACGTGGTCGGTTTTTTCGGGGTCGGCTCCGCCAGCCGCGAGGTGAACCGGTTGGGTTTTGTTTTGGTAGCTGATATTGAGGAGCAGGTCTTCTTTGGTCGGGGCGCCCTGCAAGGGGAGAAGAGTATTCCACCAACTCATCACTCGGTCTGATTTGGAAAAAAAACGATGACCGCCGATGTCGATGCGGTTGCCCTTGTAATTGACGGTTTTGGAGATGCCGCCGATGTCATTGCTTGCTTCGAAGATAATGGGTGTGATGTCGGTGTGTTTTTGCAATTCGTACGCCGCTGTCAATCCAGCCGGTCCGGCGCCGATGATGATGGCTTTTTTGGTCATAGGGTCGGAGGATCTTTAAAAACGAAAAATTTACGGGAGGTGAAGTTCCAGACGAGGACAAGCGCGATGGTAATCATTTTGGCTGCCATATTTTCGAAGGCGGTCATGTAGAGTATGTCGATCAGGATCCATAGGAAGAAATAGCTCAAAAGCAGTCCGACTATGCCGGTGGCCAGAAAAAGACTGGTTTCAGAAATGAAATTTCGTTTTCTTTCGAAAACCCACAGAATACTGAGAATGTAATTTGTGATTATTCCGATGGTGAAACCGAAAGTTTGCGCTACGAGATAGTGAGTATGAAGGGTGGATGAGAAAAAAAAGAAAATGCTCGTATCGAAAACAGCTGCTACGCCGCCTACGAAAATGTAGCGAAGAAGCTGGAGCAACCCACGAGAGGGTTTCTCCAAAAAAAGTGTCGAAAAAAATGCGCCCACAGGTTTAAAATAAGAAGAATAATTCTCTATTGAGTATAATAGTATTTTCTGAAAAAAGGAAGAAAGCCTTTCCTCAAGCGTTTGCCCGTTTTTTGGGAATACGGTACAATAAAGGCGTAAAATACTATATGAAACTATGTCTCTAAACCAGCCGTATTTGTCTGTGGTTGTTCCGCTCTACAATGAAGAGGGAAACGTCCGGGAGTTGCATCGCAAGATTGTCGAGGCAGTGCAGAAAATTGGCCGACCGTTTGAGGTGATTTTTGTGGATGACGGATCAAAGGACGGGACAGTAGAACAAACAAAGGGGTTGTCACCACTCAAGCTAGTAGTCTTTCGCAAGAATTTTGGTCAAACGGCCGCTTTCGATGCTGGATTCAAGGCAGCGACAGGCGAAATCATCATTACGCTTGACGGTGATTTGCAAAACGACCCTGCTGATATTCCACTTCTCTTAGAAGAAATGAATAAGGGATTTGATGTGGTGTCTGGGTGGCGCTATAAGCGTCAGGATCCATGGAGCAAGAAAATTCCTTCTCGTATCGCCAACCTCCTCCGCAAGATGCTTATCCATGACAATATCCATGATTCGGGGTGCAGTCTCAAAGCCTATCGTCGGACATGTTTCCAGGATATTGATCTGTTTGGAGAGATGCACCGTTTCATTCCAGCCATCCTCCAGCTCGAGGGGTATAGTGTCGGTGAGGTGAAAGTATCTCATCATCCGCGAATTCACGGCGTCACCAAGTATAATTGGAAACGTGGTTTCAAGGGATTTGTCGACATGATTTCTATCTGGTTTTGGCGTAAGTATTCTCATCGTCCTCTCCATCTTTTTGGAGCGAGCGGCGTCATTCTCTCTGCTCTCGGTGTTGCGATTCTCGCCTGGATGATGGTAGAGAAATTCTATTTTGGGGCTTCACTTGCTGAGCGTCTCTGGCCATTGATTGGCATCTTTTTTGTCTTGGTCGGCGTCCAGCTCTTTATCTCTGGTCTCTTGGCTGATATTGCGGTACGAAGTTATTACCAGGGACGTCATCGCATGAACTACAACGTGCGAGAAGTACGGGAGCAGTAGAGAAAAAATTTATTGTTAACTGCTTACGGTTATGAAAGTAACTTTCTTGGGGACAGGATATGTTGGGCTCGTGTCAGGGGCTTGTATGGCGGAAATCGGCCATGAGGTGATCTGTGCTGATATCGACAAGAAAAAAATCGCTCTTTTGAAAAAGGGTGGTATTCCTATTTATGAAATTGGCTTGGAAGAGATCGTACAACGTAATGTCAAAGAAGGTCGTCTCAAGTTTACGAGTGATTTGAAAGAAGCTATTCAAGAATCAGAAGTGGTTTTCATGGCAGTGGGGACTCCCGAGGATAAGGTGACCGGACAGGCCGACCTGCAGTATGTTTTTGATGCCGCTGAAACTTTTGGTAAACATTTAAATGGCTCTAAGATCTTTGTTGATAAATCCACCGTACCAGTGGGAACTGCTGAGAAAGTAGAGGCTATTATTAAAAAAGCGAGCAAAGGAAAATATCCTTTTGAAGTGCTTTCCAATCCAGAATTCTTGCGTGAGGGAGCGGCTGTAAAAGATTTTCTCAACCCCGATCGCGTAGTGGTAGGAGTGAAGTCGACCAAGGCGCGCAAAACGATGGAACAGATTTATCGGCCAATAGCACGAAATGGACGACCCATTGTGTTTACCGATGTCCGCAGTGCCGAAATTATCAAATACGCGGCCAACGCTTTTCTTGCCATGAAAATCACCTTCATAAACGAGGTGGCTAATTTCTGTGATGTTGCTGGTGGCAATGTAAAAGAAGTAGCCAGAGGACTCGGTCATGATGCTCGTATCGGTGAGCGCTTCCTCTATGCTGGCATCGGGTATGGCGGTTCGTGCTTCCCAAAAGATGTGAAGGCTTTTATTGAGACGGGAAGAGAGTATGATTCTCATTTTCATATTATTGAAGCCGTAAGTGGAGTGAATGAAGCACAGCGTATCAAGCCCTTTATTAAGCTCCAGGGATTATATGGTGAGAAATTAAAGAACAAGACTATTGCTGTCTGGGGACTCGCCTTCAAGCCACGGACCGACGATATCCGTGAGGCGCCTGGTGTTGAGAATATTAAACTTTTTCTCGAGGAAGGCTGCGAGGTCCGGGCTTTTGATCCCGTAGCGATGCCGAATACCAAGAAGGTGATGGAACATAAGAGTCTTACGTACACGAAGAAAGCACTGGACGCTCTGGAAGGAGCTGATGTTTTGGTCATTGCCACCGAATGGGATGAATTCCGAGTGGTTGATTATAAAGACATGAAGAAATTGATGAAGGGTGACGTGATCTATGATGGGCGCAATGTCCTCGAGCGTTCCGAAGCGGAAGCAGCCGGGTTTACGTATTATGGAATCGGGGTGTAAGAAGCTAGTGAAAAGTGACAAGGTGAGAAAGTTTGTAAAGTAAAAAGTGAAAAGTAAGAAAGTAGGAATGTTTACAAGGCTTTTTCTTTTCAGCCTTAAGAACTTGATAAGCGTTAGAACTTTTTTTTGCATGAAAATTTTGTTTCTCAACTATGAATACCCGCCACTGGGTGGTGGAGCGGCCAATGCCACGGCTCAGCTTCTGCAGGAGTATGTGAGCATGCCTGATATGGAGGTGCACCTGGTGACTGCGGCACAGGGGAGTCAGGCAGAAGAGATTCACCTCGGTGGTCAGGTGTATATCCACCGTCTACCGATCGGAAAAAATCCGGAGAAGCTGCACTCTCAGTCACTCCGAGATATCGTCGTGTATAGCTTGAAAGCTTTGGTTTTTTCGTGGCAACTGGTAAGGCGAGAAAAGGACCATCCTTTTGACGCCACGTTAGCATTCTTTGGAGTGCCTTGTGGGTTTCTCGCTATGCTTCTCAAATGGTGTTTCGGCCTTCCGTATGTCGTCTCTCTGCGCGGCTCGGACGTGCCGGGATACAGCGCCAAATACAGCACACTGTATATTTTTATCCGTCCACTCATCCGGCTCATCTGGAGCCAGGCATCAGCCGTAGTGCCCAATAGTCAGGGACTGAAAGACCTGGCACTGGTAACGGCGCCTAAGCAGTCAATCGACATCATTTTTAATGGTGTTGATACGAAGCGTTTTTTTCCAGCGCCGGAACAACGTCCAGAACATGAATTCATCGTCACCCCTGGTGCTTCACGCGTGACGAGCCGTAAGGGGCTGCGTTATCTGATCGAAGCAGTGGCCCAACTGGCACCGCGTTTCCCAACCCTACGTCTCAAAATTTTGGGGGACAGTGATGGTAATGAGCGGGCGCTTCTTGATGCACTCGTAAAAGAATTACACATAGAGGATAAGGTGGAATTCATAGGCCGGGTACCCCGCGAAGAAACGACTCGCTACTATCAGGAATCCTCACTTTTTGTCCTGCCGTCACTTAATGAAGGAATGAGTAACGCGCTCCTTGAGGCGCTTGCCTGTGGTTTGCCGGCTATCATGACGCCGACGGGTGGGGCAGTGGAATTGATTGAAGAGGGCAAGAACGGCTTTATTATACCGTATGAATCCGGCGCAGCCATCGCCAATGTTCTCGAGACATTTCTCACTGCGCCAGAGAAAGTGGTGAGTTTTGGGATAGCCAGTCGCGAGCGGGCACTCCAGATGAGCTGGGAAAAAGTGGCGCTAGATTTTAAAAAAATACTAGAAAAAAGTAGTAGAAAATAAACTAAGAATCCCGATGAATAGCTTACGGCGCTACATCTTGCTTTGAGTGAAAATAAACAGTGAGATGGGGAAATAATGGCGTGCAGGGTGTTTAAAAGAAAAGAAAAAAGCCGGGGAACGTAGTTATCGTTCAACCGGCTTTTGGTTTGCCTGACACGTGGGTCAGGTGTTGGCGACTTAGTCCATCTGCATGGACGCGAAGATGCGGTCCAGGATCTGACCTTGCTCGGCCGGATCCGTCGTCCCGAAGATGTCGGCGATGTACTGGTACATCACTGCTTCCTGGCGGGCCACCTTCTGGGCATGTTGCAGGGCGCGCTGGCTTCCTACTTCAAAACTGACGTTCCATGGCATCGGCTGATCGCGGCACACCATGCCCCAGCGCACCATGCCCTGGTTCTGGAGTGCCCGGAGCAGAAAATGGAAGTCATCCATGCCGGCGAGAGGAACGGTGCCAAAGCCAGACACCTCGAGCGTCCGTCCGGTGTTGCCATCGCAGTCGGCCGAGAAGAACCCGTTCTTCACGAGGGTCTCGAGCCGGTAGATGGCACCGGTGTTCTGGAAGACGTGGTACTGGAGCTTGTGCATCCAGTTTTGGCGATGGAAACCCACCACGTCGAGGAACCGCTGTTCCATGAAGGCAATGGCCCGAGCAATCTGTGCCGGTGTCACGGCTAGTTCAGATGACCAGGGCATGATGCCGCCCTTGGCACCAAGTCGGATGGCCTCCTGGCAACCGTAGGTGACCGCCATGGCCGAACCAGGGTTCTTGCCCCACTGGTCGTATTGGACGGCCACGACGCGATCACCTTGATCGGCGAACTCACTTTGGACAGCGAGTGTCGTGGGTGCCATGCCTTCGGCGTCCACGACCTCGGCCAACTTGTTCCCGGCTTCGGTATTGGTGACGACGATGAGTCGTTTTACCTCGTCAGAACGGAGGATGGTTCGAAACGCTGTGGCCGCACGGGCAAATGTACCCATGTTGTAAGACTGAGCATCAGCGCCGGCTTGGAACAGCCGGGAAACAACAG
>JBBQYU010000013.1:0-18387 GCA_038208355.1 Candidatus Moraniibacteriota bacterium | reverse complement strand
CCACCCGACATAGTTCATTTCGCTCACCGTAATCATGCCGCCGCTGACTTTTTCCACCAAGGCCACATGACCATAGTAGCGATTCTCAGTCGTGACCACCATAGCGCCCACTGCTGGGGTGCGCCCGGTCCGATAGCCCATAGCTTTGGCATTATACAGCCAGGCACCAGCATTGCCGCTCCAGGGAACATAGCGCTTTTGAGCCACGTACCAGGTACAGTAGCCATAGGGAAAACGGTGTCCTGTCCCCGCCTTGCCTTCCAATTTACGAAAACCGGAAGAAATATCAGTGGCCACTCCACCAGTCGACGTGGCGTACTGGCGCCTTTCCAGAGAACTGTCGGGAACAACTGGTTTGAGCGGCTCATCCTTACGTCCATCAGGGATAATGATAAGATCACCCTCTCGTACCTCCCCATTGGCTGGCAACTCATTAAAGGCAATAATCTTATCTTTTTCCGCCTTGTATTTGGCGGCGATTGAGTCTAAGGTATCGCCCGACTTGACTACATAGGACAGTCCGGCCACCGGCAAGATAAATATCTGGTCACCCGGCTTAATCTGGTCGGCATTGTCCAAATCGTTGGCCCAAAGGATGGTATTGACCGTAATGCCATTGCTTCCAGCGATGGAACTGAGCGTATCACCCGAAGCCACGGTATAGATTCTTACGCCTCCATCCTCCTCCGGATCCTTGGCCATATCCGTACCCGTACTGCTTGACAACATAATTTGCCTTTGAAACGAGGCTCCCTCCACATCAAAAATTGAAGTGTCGTCTTTTTGGGTCGGATCCACGACGTTGGCCACATTGGCCAATGGCACCAGCGAAAGATTTTCTTTTTTACTGACCTGAGCGGCGATGCGGTGCTTGCTCGAAAGATTGGCCGCTGACACCTGATTACCGTTGATATAGCCAAAAAGTAGGCTCTCCGCATCATTGCCCTGAGTGAAATTACTGACAGACACCAAAAGGGCACTCGAAGTGACGATAGAGAAAGCAGAGTAGGTACGGAACAGGCGCACGACGCGGTACCCGGAAATTTCCTTAACAAAACACAAAACGTGCGTCTGAATATGGTGAACGCGCGTATGAAAATTTTTGAAACGGAACGAAAAGTCCGTTTTATTCCCCATCTTCAGAACACGGCGCAAGAAGAAAGCCACGCGCTCTTTGACGACAGAAAAAAGAAGTTTGGTACGAATAAGACGGACGCCTTTCGATTAGGAAAAACCCTCGTACACTTCGGCTGATACCTATCAGGGCGAAACGTCCAGCTTGGTCTTCCCCCTAATTTTTACAAAGTTCAGTGTACCTTTTTTGCCCCCTCTCGTCAAGAGAAAAAAGGCTAAAATTCGCTATTTTTACCTTGTTTAAAGCCTAAATCGCCTGTATAACTCAAGTGAGTTTTGGGGTATTTCCGGACTAAAAGCACACTTCTTCGCCCTTCGCCCGCATCCCGTGTCTCTTACCCTCTGCCCTGCCCTCTATGCTACAATACATGTCGTATAATATAAAGCTCGGAAACCCCACTATGCTTTTCTTCCAGAAACCACGAAATGCCATCGAAACACTCACCAAACGCTTCTTGGAGCACCTAGAAATCGAGCTCAACCGCTCACCAAGGACGCTCGAGAGCTACGCGCGGACCCTTTCTGCCTTTTTCACCTGGGGAGCTATTGCCACGCCGGGAGATATCACTCAAGAAAAAGTGCGGGACTACCGTATTTACCTGAACCGCAAAGAAAACAACCGGGGTGGCACCATGAAAAAAAATACCCAGGCCTACCATGCCATCGTCCTGCGCACCTTTCTGAAATATTTAGCGAGAAATGACGTAGACGTGCTCCCTGCCGAAAAAATTGAGGTGGGAAAAGTGCCAGATCGCCAAGTAGACTTTTTGGAATATGAAGAAGTTGAACGCCTACTTCAGGCCGCCGACCCGGCTGTGGCGCGTTCTGGCCAGACAGGCGCCGCCAACGTCAAAGTGCTGCGCGACAGAGCTATCCTGGAGCTCCTTTTTTCCTCTGGACTGCGTGTCTCGGAATTGATCGGCCTGGACCGCCATCACCTCAATCTCGATAAAGCGGAGTTCAGCGTTCGTGGGAAAGGTAGCAAGCTCCGCATCGTCTTTATTTCTCCCGGTGCCAAACAGGCGCTGCAACACTATCTCGACCAACGAAGCGACGTCGATCCAGCCCTTTTTGTTGCCAACCCTAAGAAAGGTCTCGTGAACAAAAAAAATAGCGCCCGCGAAAGTATGCGCCTCACTCCGCGAAGTGTCCAGCGTTTGGTAAAACACTATGCCACCAAGGCCGGTATTGTAAAAGACGTCCACCCTCACACCCTCCGCCACAGTTTTGCTACTGACCTCCTGGTCAACGGCGCCGATATCCGAAGCGTCCAGGCCATGCTCGGTCATGCCTCCATCACCACCACCCAAATCTATACCCACATCACCAACGAACGCCTCAAAGAAATCCACCAATCGTTTCACGCTAAACGAAAAAAGAAAGATTCCGTCTAACAATAACCGCTCTCTTAGAGAAAGCGGTTATTTTAAAATTATATTTTCTTCAAAGGGGCCACACCGAGCATCATTTTTTTTACTCCGGAACGTTTGAAGGCGATGGTAGCCAAAGACCCGGCAATCGAAATAATCAGGCCGGAACCAAATTGTGGATGTTCCACCATATCACCGGGTCTGACGCCATCGACGGTCACAGTATTTTTAAAAGTCTGAGAAGAAGCGGCGGCATCTTTCGCCAACGAGACATTCAACCTGGCTGGAATAGAGTGATTTTTGGCACCGTTCCCTGAAGACCGGGCAGGAAATTTTTTCCGGAAGTGGCGCTTGCCCAACAGACCGGAACGAACTTTTTCTTTTTCGTCTATCAGATGGCTGGGAATCTCACTGATAAAACGCGAAGGGGGATTGACCTGAGTGGCGCCGAAAATGGTGCGCTGTTCGGCATAAAGCAAACAAATTTTTTCTTTGGCCCGAGTCAGTCCGACATACATGAGCCGCCGTTCTTCTTCCAACTCGTGCGGAGAAAGTGTGCTCCGTGAATGGGGGAAAATTCCTTCTTCCAAACCTAGGATAAACACCACGGGAAACTCCAAGCCTTTGGCGCTGTGAATAGTCATGACGTGTACCGACTCATTGCCCTGGTTGATATCATCAGTATCTGAAGCCAGGGCCACTTCCTCCAAGAAACGCTCCAGCGCCTGATCGAGCGACCCGTCGCTAAACTTGCGCGCCACCGAAAGAAGCTCCCGCACATTTTCCTGACGTGTTTCCCCTTCGCTCGTCCCATCGGCCAAACCGGCGAAGTAGCCACTCTCTTCAGCCAATTTCTCCAGCAACTCTGGAAACTTCCAATCCGTACGCGTTTCCATTTCCGCCCGCACTTTGAGAAAAATATCAGCAAAGGCTTTGATAGCTTTAATCTTTCCATCCCGCAGCTCGCTGTGTTCCGCAGACAGTTCATAGGCGGCGTCCAAAACGCCCAGGTGATGGCCGCGAGCAAAAGCAATCCACCGATCCAACGTCGCCCGGCCGATGCCACGTTTCGGTTCGTTCACGATACGTTCCAGAGCCAAAATATCTTTGGGATTAGCCAAAAGCTTGGCATAGGAAATCATATCCTTAACCTCCTTGCGCTGATAAAATTTTAACCCCCCGATAATCCGATAGCTGATGGAGTAACGCAAAAACATTTCTTCTACCATGCGGGACTGAGCGTTGGTCCGATAGAGCACCGCAAAATCATTGGCCGTGCGCCCTTTGGTCATCTCCTCCTGGATGGTCTCGGCCACAAACCGTGCTTCCGCCTCTTCGTCTTCTGCCTGGCAGAGAGTAATCTGTTCACCGGCCAATGTCTCCGTCCACAGCTTCTTGTGCCGTTGATGGATGTTTTTCTGAATCACTCCATCAGCGGCATCAAGAATAATCTGGGTGGAACGATAATTGCGATCCAAAGTAATGACAGCCGCTTCCGGATAGTCTTTTTCAAAATTGAGGATATTCCTGATATCAGCCTGACGCCAACCATAGATAGACTGATAATCATCACCGATGACAAAAATATTGCCATGCTTCTTGGCCAACAGATAGATGAGCGTGTACTGTAGTGAGTTGGTGTCTTGGTACTCATCCACCATGACGTACTGAAAAATATTCTGGTATTTTTCCAAGACTTTCGGATGCTCCTGAAAAAGCTTAACGGTCAGGCGGATCATATCATCAAAGTCCAAGGCGTTAGTGTCTTGCAGCTCCTTCTGATAACGCGTGTAGACTTTGGCTGCCAATTCTTCATAATAGCTTCCTGTTTGCAGCACGAATTGTTCCGGATCCAGCTGAGCGTTCTTGGCCTTGGAAATAGCTTCCAGAAGCGAGCGCGGCTTGATCTGGTCCGGGTCCATTTCAAGCTCCTTCATCGCCTTTTTCACCAGCGACTGCTGATCCTGGTCATCGATAATGTTGAAGTTTCTCCCATAACCGAGGATTTCGATATCCTGGCGCAGAATTTTGGCGCAAATATTATGAAAAGTGCCGATGTGCGGGGGTAATGCTACGGCTCCATACTCCGCCGCGTCACTCTCCTGAAGCAGTCGCCCGATACGCTCCCGCATCTCCTGGGCCGCCTTATTAGTAAATGTAACCGCCAGAAGACGCTCCGGCGCTACCTTTTTCTCATCAATCAGATAAGCAATGCGATGGGTCAGTGTCTTGGTTTTCCCCGACCCCGCCCCGGCCAATATCAACACCGCCCCTTCGGTGGTCAGAACGGCGCGCAACTGCTCAGGATTGAGGCCTTTTTCCCAAAATTTCATAAAAAATAACGTAAAAATAGCGGAGAACTTTCCTATTTTAGCATGATTCACGGTTTCCCTCTATGCTCATGACTTGTGGTATTATGGAAGATATGAAGCCCTTCCTCACCCGATTTATCACGGCATTGGAAAACACCCCACTCAGCTTAGGGTCTTTTGTGTTGGCTTTCACGGCCCTCATCATCACTCGACTTCTGATAGAAAACACTCTCGGGCTCTTCCAGGCCCATTCTCTTTTTTTCATGTTCTTCGAATTCACCCACACGTTTCTTTTTTTTCTCTGCTCGTTCATTCTTATGCTCCCTGTCGTCCGCTTGGCTGGAGCCGCCGATATCAAAAAGGCAGCCAACGTCTTGCTCTTCGGTTTTCTCATCATTCTAACGCCACCCCTCATTGATCGGGCCATCTTTGGATCCGGCAACTATTGGAGCTTCTACGAATTCGATGGCTTCTTCGGTCTCCTCCAGCGTTTTGTAACCCTGTTTGGCGATACACCGGATATCGGCATCACCTACGGTGTGCGCGTCGAAGTCGTCGTCGTTACCCTCGCTTTGGCTCTCTACACCTACGCCAAATCCCAACGCTGGCTAAAAACCCTCCTCATTGCCCTCCTCGCCTATACCGTTCTTTTCGTCCTCGGGACCTTTCCTTCCTGGCTGACCTTGGGCATCCTCCTCTTTCAAAAAAGTTTCCTCGCTATCAATGCCAATGATGTGGCGGCGCTGTTTCTCTCACCGGAAGCCATCCTGGCTCGCGATCTGACCGATTTCCGCGGCGTGCTCAATTTCAAAATGAGTCTCGTTTATGGCGCCTTAGGCACTGTCCTCACCGGGATACTCCTCTGGAAAGAATCTCCGCGCGCTTTCTTCGCCCTCTTCCGCAATGCCCGTTTCCCCCAGCTCATCTATCACGCCGGACTCTTTCTCCTCGGTCTCCTGTTCGCGCTCCACTTCTCTCGCGCCAACTTTGAGGGAGAGTTCTTTCACCTCGCCGGAATCGTAGTACTCCTCATCGCCATCGAATGCGCCTGGCTGGCTTCAGTCATCGCTAATGACATCTACGATACTGCTATCGATGTCCAAACCAACCCTACTCGACCACTCATCGAACAAACGATTTCCCTACCTCTCTACCGCATATACGGCATACTCTTTTTTGTCACCTCCCTGCTTTTAGCCGGCATCATCAATTTTTCTGCTCTCTTCCTTCTCCTCGCCTACCAAGCCCTGGCCTGGCTCTACTCCGCTCCACCGCTTCGCCTCAAACGTTTCCCGCTCATCGCTACTCTCCTGGCTGCTTCGGCTGGACTAGTGGTGCTCATCATCGGATACCTGGCCGTATCGACGGAAGGAAATCTGAAATCACTCCCTCTGCCACTCTTGGTTTTTCTCTTTGTAAGCTACACTCTCTCGCTTCCGCTCAAGGATTTCAAAGACCGCGTCGGCGATCAGGCGAATCATGTCCTCACCCTGCCGGTCCTTCTGGGAGAAAATGGAGCCAAACAAATGATGGGCAGCCTCATCTTTCTCTTGGCGATGGCCAGCCCCATCGTCCTTAATATCCGTTCTCTCTTCTGGGTGGCGCTCCTCTACGGCGGTCTGGCCTTCTGGACTATCCAAAAAGGAACACCCAATGAGGCGTCCTTCTTTTCTTTCCGAAAACTACCGGGGATCATTCTTTCCCTGACCATCCTCTACGGCATCGCCATCTTTCTGGCAGCTCGCTAAAATCATTCTGACTGTCAACCGTGTGCTCCCGCGAGCGCTTTTTTATTTCAACTTTCCAGTGGCAAAGCCCGAGCCAAACGCTCCCAATCTTCCGGTGCTAGAGCCTGGGCGCGAGTATCTTTCCGCAGACCTAAATGTTCCAATATTTCTTCTACCGCTTCTTTCGGCAAAGAAAATGTCGAGGCCAAGTTATTAGCCAGTGTTTTGCGTCTGGCTGCGAAACCGGCGCGCGCTAAACGGAAAACTCTACGGTCCTCCTCCGGATCATAGGGGCGCTTGGGCACGATAGAGATAACCGCACTGTCCACTTTGGGCACCGGCTCGAATGCTTCTTTAGAAACAAAAAACTGCTTCTCCACGTGAGCGTAGTACTGAGCCATCACTGAAAGCAAACTCATGCTGCCCGGCTGAGCCGCCAAGCGCTCGGCCACTTCATTCTGGACCATAAGCGTCAGTGACTGCGGTTGATGTTTGAGCGAAAGGAAGGTCCGAATAATCGGGGCCGTAATGTAGTAAGGGATGTTGGCAATAATTTTGTAAGGACGCTCAGAAAACCCAGCCGTCAACAATACGTCATCCAGATAGATATCCAGAATATTCCCTTCTAGAATGGAAACATTCTTTGACTGACCGAACTGTTTTTGCAGCCGCTCTACCAGTGCATGGTCCAATTCGATGGCCAGCAATTTCTCTACTCGCAGAGCAAGCTTCTCCGTCAGCGCTCCGGTCCCGGGGCCCACTTCCACCACCCAGTCATCCGGCTTCACTTCGGCCACAGAAAAAATACGTTCGATAACGTCTTCATCTCGAAGGAAATTCTGTCCTAAAGATTTCTTGGCCTTCAGTTTTGATTCTCCATGTTGCATCATATTTCTTTCTTCAAAACTCTCAACCATCGCCTCACAATTAGTTAACAATTTCCTCCATCTTCACCTGGATCACTCCCGCTCCGGTAGAGGCGATTTTCTGAAAAGCCACTTTGTCTAAATCAATAATTCGTCCCGGTACAAAGGGTCCACGGTCATTAATGACCACAATCACACTCTTGCCATTTTCTACGTTGGTCACCTTCACAAAACTCCCCTTGGGCAACCAGGGATTAGCCGCCGCCATCGTACCAGTCCAAGCATACCACGAAGCCCCACCACTGTGGCTTTTTCCCAGCTTCACATACGTCCCCTGCGTCACCACCTCGGGTACCGGCTCTTTGGTCACTTCTGTTTTAAGGAGCTTACGACTTACCTCTTGACCATCATGAGAACTCACGCGATACGTCTGTTGTTCCGTCCCTTTTTCCCCTTTTTGAGTAACTACCTTTTTCCGCCACGAAAGAGTATTGTCCTCAGTAATCTTGGTCACGAAAGCCACAGATTGAGTAATCTGTTCTTCACGAATATCAACACGAATAATAGTAATCTCTTGCCCACGATAGGCCACCGCCTCACGCTGTGGTTTGACGATATCATCTTCATCCAGGGTCACTCCCGCTTCGGCCAAGGCAGCGTCCACTTGCCGAGCTTGGACATAAAACGTCTCCTCATGGCCATCAGCCTGGACCAAAATATCATGCGCCCGAGTAATCACCAGGGTCATACCAGAGAACAAGGAAGTATCTGGAGAAAAGAGCATACTATCATTGGTCTCCAGTTGCAACCCGTAAGCAGCCAAAAACGCTCCCACAGTTTTCTCTCTCACCTGTTTAAAAGAAAATTCCAAACCGGTATCGATGACCGTAATTTCTTTACCACTCTCCACAAAGCTCGGCTGGGGAGCCGGTCGGAGAAAAACAAAACCCAGAAAGAGGACCAGTCCGATGCCTCCCCCCCATAGTATCGCTCGCCCTGACCAGTTCGTTTTCCCCCGTTTCATATTTATTCTTTAAATCGATACTGTAATGCTTCTCCGATATGGGCCACTGTAATGTGTTCTACCTGTTCAAGATCAGCGATGGTGCGCGCCACCTTGAGCACCCGCATATAGCCCCGCGCCGAGAGCCTGAGCCGAGCCACCGCCTCGCGCAACACCTGGCGAGCCTCATCACCCAAGAGACACACTTCTTTCACAATTTGACTCGTCATCTCGGCATTGGTATGAAACGTCTGCTTATGAAAGCGTTTCTTTTGCCGGGCACGCGCCTGCTCAACCCGCTTTCGGATAGTCACGCTTTTTTCGCCCGTCACCCCATCTTCATCCAGTTTATCAATTTTTAATCGTGGCACTTCGACGTGCAAATCGATACGATCCATAATCGGTCCAGAGATCTTCAAGCGATAACGATTGGCCTGCATGGGTGAACAAGCACACACACGCTCTGGATCACCAGCATACCCACAGGGGCAAGGGTTCATGGCCGCCACCAGCATGAAACGAGCCGGAAAACATAGCGACCCGCGAGCGCGTGACACGGTCACCTCACCATCTTCCAGCGGCTGACGAAGATTTTCTAAGACAGCCCGAGAAAACTCGGCAAACTCGTCCAGAAAAAGTACTCCCCGATGGGCCAAACTGATTTCTCCCGGACGAGGAATACTCCCACCGCCCACCAGCGCCACGGAACTAGCCGTATGGTGAGGCGCCCGAAAGGGTCGTTCTGAAACCAGTGCCTCATGCTGAGTTAAGCGGCCAGCAACGGAAAAAATCTTGGTCACTTCCAGACTCTCTTCAAAATCAAGCTCGGGAAGAATCGTAGGAAGTGTCTTGGCCAAAAGCGTCTTGCCTGAACCGGGTGGCCCGATAAAGAGCACGTTGTGACCGCCGGCCGCCGCAATCTCCAGCGCTCGTTTGGCATGTTCCTGCCCGCGGACATAGGCCATGTCAGAAGTATCGCTTTCTCGACGAGCAGCCTTCTCCTCCGCAACGAAAGGGGCAATCTGTTCCTCCTGCCGCAGATGTCTGATGAGAGAAAATAAATCCTTGACCGGCACAATAGTAAGCCCGGTGGCCAGCGCCGCTTCACGGGCATTTTCTACCGGGACATAGAGTTCTTTGAATCCGCGTTCCTTGGCAAACAAAGCGATGGGCAACACCCCCTGTACCCTTCTCACCGTACCATCAAGCGCCAACTCCCCCACAAACAATTTCTGTTCATGATCAAAAGAAAGCTGCTCAGTAGCCAAAAGAAATCCCAACGCCATGGGCAAATCATAAATGGGCGTATTCTTAGGCAGGTCAGCCGGGGCCAGGTTGACAGTAATGCGTCCGCTCTGATGAGGCGGCTTGAATCCGCTATTTTTCAAAGCAGCGCTCACTCGGTCACGAGATTCCTTGATGGCCGTATCAGGCAAGCCCACCAGTGTGAAATGGTGCAGCCCCTGTGGCAAGACATCTACTTCCACTTCTATGAGAACGCCCTCCAGTCCGACAGTTGTCGCTGAATATACTTTTGCTGACATAAGTAAGAGTAAACAACTTCAAGTCTGAATTTTTTACTGCTCAGTTTTGATACCCCTTCTATCATACCATCGCCACAGCAGTCCGAATACTCCTATGGTGAGAAAGAGGTCGGCTACATTGAACATCGTCAGCCGAAACAAGGGAATATAGTCCAAAACGCAGCCAAAGACCACTCGCTCAAAAAGGTTACTCATGCCACCAGCAAGGAGAAAGAGCCAAGCAAAGGAGGAGAAAGTATCTGATTCCTTATACCACGCTCGCACGAAAAAGATACCAACTACGACCGACACCGAAGCCACCAGCGCGGCAGGGAGCGCCAAAGAGAGAGCTCCAAAGTCATTGCACACCAGGGTCAAAGCCGTATGCTCCCGCACCACCCAAGCCAGTGCTCGGGCCAAGACAACAAAAAAAGCCACAAAAAGTATTCCAAATACTCCCGATTGTGGCTTCATAGAAAACATTTAGAGAGCGGTACGCGCCGCCGGATATGCCCGAAGACGATCCAAAGGAATCTCCTGGCCCGTACTTTCACACACACCATACGTTCCGGCCTCTATTTTCGCCAGAGCATCAGCAACATCTTTGAGCTGGCCTTCCAAATTCTGTTCCAGACCAAGATTGTCAACGTATTCTTCGACCTCAGAAGCATTTTCATCCGGATCAGTCCCCATATCAGTAATGCGCGTCTCATAATTGCCCGGGGTACCAGTTGATTTGGCAAAACGAGAAAGCTCTTGCTCCAGGCGCTCCTTCTCACTCTGCAGATTTTCTTTCAGTTCTGCTACGATTGTTGGATCAAGTGCCATACAGACTCATGTATAAAAAATTACCTTTCTTTTCTCCATGCTAACAAAAAAAACATCCCTTGTCTAGAGAAAAATACTCTCCAAATGCCGAATTTTTGCCTCTTTCGTCTCAATATTTACCAAAATAGCCAGGGCATCAAAACGATAAGCTTGGCGCTCCTTCTTTTCTTGGCGCAAATAATGCGCGGCAATCCGTACTAACTTGGCCAGCTTATCCCGTGTAATGTTCTGTTCCGGTAAAGGTGTCTCGCGACCGCGATCCAGCCGTGTTTTCACCTCCACGAAAACAATCGTTTTCTCTTTTTCAGCAATAATATCAATTTCTCCAAGCCGGTAGCCAAAAGGATTCTTATAGTTCGTCCCCAAAATAGCGTACCCCTTGGCGCACAGGTACTGGCAACCCAGTTTTTCTCCCCAGGCCCCCAGAATCATTTTGTCCGTACTTTTTGCCATATATGGCTTTTTACAAGCAAAATATCATTTTAACAACAAAAAAACACCCTAGAAGGGAGTCATTCTTTCCACCCGAGCCCGACACCGCAATGTTGGTGCCGGGCGCTACGTGCGCCCAATTAATATAAATTTGGCTGTAGCGCCCGACGTTGCATGTGCCAACAGGTATGTCGGTTACCTCGCTCCGGGTGAGAAAGCGTCAGTAATCCATTGATCACGCCTGTAGTTTGTACACATACGTTTCGCAGCTGGCCTAACTGTTCAGCTACTTCTCCCTTCACCGTTCTCTGGCGTTTCGCCTTTGGCTTTTTTATAAAGAACAGATTTTTTTGTTTCTTTTTGTTTTTCTCCCAATATATTATTTTTCGGGAGTGAACTTTTGTTTTTGTTTTAGTCCCCATGTTAGGATGGGGCGGCCTCGGTACATTGCCGAGACTCTTGAACAGTGAAAGAGGTCCCTTCACAATTAGGGGGAAATTGTGATTGGGAACTCTTCCACCGTTCTAAACGGTCTGCTCGAAAGCAGAAAGAAGGGGGCGGTTGTCAAAGTTCAACTACTTACAAATCAATTATAGCAGAAAAAAGGGTACTCGTCAATCCTAAACGGCTGAGAATCGCGCAGATACAATATTTTTTCTGATAAAAAGCGTTTGCTTTTCTGTTTGGTCTCCGCACCCTCCGAAAAGAAAGTAACTTACTTTCTTTCCTGAGGACCAATGAGCCTTGTCTAAAGGAAGTTTACCGCTTGGCATCCAATAAGGAACGTAATGTATTTTTGCTCGTGCCAATAAACCACATATTTCCCCGCAACGCATAATCAAAAGAAAAATTAGTATCGCTGTCAATATTCACGTAACGAACTACTTGCGACCCGTAACTCCCCGCACGAAAGGCCACCGAATGTGGCACCGACAAACCGGGATACAAGAAATTTTGGAACGAAGCCGGGATGTTCACTTCATTCTCAACGACCAAAGGGCTGCCAGCGGTGACATCAGTCAACGTCAAAGCTAACCCCAAACGCATGGCCCCATTATCATTAGAGAGAAAGAGTGAGAACGTTTCACCTAAAGCGCTCAAAAGCGCCGGATCCAGTGTTATCTTGGTCAGATAGGCCAAGCGACTGAAGGCCAGAGGATTATTATTTTTATCCGTCATCAAAAATTCTACCGGGGCAGTAACGTGAGCGCTCAGAATACGCTCTCCAGCGGCATCCAGCATTTTTTTGATGCTTTCCGGCGTGGCTGTTTCGGTATCGAGGGAAAGATAGTTGGGTGTATTCAAAGAAAAAGGCAGTTCCTGGGCAACGATGCCCGATGCAGGAGATGACGTTTGCTCGATAGGAGCGCTCTTATCGGTCGCAGGAGCCGTATCTGCGCTATTTGGTCTGGAGAAATACCACCAGGCCACCCCGATGACCACGAGTGCGCTTACCCCGCCGACAATAAGCAGGCGCATCTTGGCGCTCATCGCGGCACGAAAAGCGATATTCCCGGAAAATAGAGGGCGCAAACCATTGCCAAAACGTTCCTTATCAGAGGCCACGGCGGCCACATCAGTGGAAAAAGGTGTCTCCGTCAACAGAGAAGAATCTTCTTTTTTCAAGGAAGACATCTCCATCGGAGCGGATGATTCCTCATTTTTTTGCGAAGCATCCAAAAAAGGACTGCTCGTCGGAACAGAAACAGTTTTCTGGGCGACTGCCCCCTGGTAAGCGGTGGCCCTAGTCTTGGCCGGATCCCCCATTATGTTAACGGCGTTTACAATATCACTCGGGATATCCGAAGGAGTTTTCTGAGCAGTGGATTTTTTAGAAAAAAACGACATAGCTATAGTGTATAAAAATAAAAAAGAAGAGAGAGCCCACGCTCTCTCTTGAGTATACACCAAGAATACCAATTGGCGATAGAGACTACTCCTGCTCTGCTGCCAAATGCTTCTTGGCCATTTTGTGAGACAGATTGATTCGTCCCTGGGCGTCAATTTCCTTGACCACCACCGGAATAATATCGCCCACCTTGACCACGTCTTCCACATTCTCCACCCGTTCATCAGAAAATTCTGAAATATGGATCAGACCCTCTTGATTGGGCAGCACTTCAGCAAAAGCGCCGAAGTTCATCAGCCGAGTAATGCGGCCCTGGAAAAGTTCACCCGCCTTCACTTCGCGAGTAATATTCTGAACCCACTCAACTGCTTTCTTGGCACTCACTTCATCTACCGAAGTGATAAAGACAGAACCATCATCTTCGATATCGATAGCCACACCCGTCTCATCAATAATCTGGTTGATCATCTTGCCACCAGGGCCAATCACGTCACGAATTTTTTCCGGATTGATATGGAGCGTAATGATGCGCGGTGCGTACGGCGACATGACCGCCCTCGGTTCCGGCAACACTTCCAACATCTTGCCCATGATAAAGAGACGGCCTTCTTTGGCCTGAGCGATAGCCACCGCAAGCATCGCCGGAGTCAACCCGTCAATCTTCACATCCATCTGCATGGCGGTAATTCCGTCCTTAGTTCCCGCTACCTTAAAGTCCATATCACCGTAGTGATCTTCCAGTCCTTGAATGTCAGAAAGCACCTTGTATGAGCCATCTTTTCCAGTAATAACCCCCATAGCGATACCGGCTACTGGTTTTTTAATCGGCACACCGGCATCCATAAGCGAGAGCGTGGAACCGCAGGTTGAGGCCATCGAGGAAGAGCCGTTTGATTCCAACACTTCGGAAACGAGAATAATCGTGTAGGGAAAATCATCCTTGCTCGGGAGCACCGGTAAGAGGGCTTTTTCGGCCAAAGCACCGTGACCCACTTCACGCCGTCCAGGACCGCGCATCGGTTTGACCTCGCCGACCGAATAGGGCGGGAAGTTATAGAAATGCATGTAGCGTTTCTTCTCATCTGTTTCCATAGTGTCTACCACCATCTCATCACCAGGGGCGCCCAAAGTTGTCACTGTCAAAGCCTGTGTTTCTCCGCGAGTGAAAACGCCCGTGCCATGGGTACGTGGTAATACTCCCACCTTGCACCAGATGGGACGAATCTCGGTCAACGCGCGTCCATCGGGACGAGCATCTTTCTTCAGAATATTCTCATGAACCACTTCATCGGCCACTTCATCAGCGATGAGCGACAATAGTTCGGAAAGATTTTTTTGTGTCGGGTATTTTTCGGCAGCGTAGGAAGCAATGGCTCCGTTAATTTCTGCCACCTTGGCCTCCGTCGCCTGTTTCGGGCGCAGATACAAAGCTTCGGCCAAACCGGAGGTTTCTACGAAACGACGGATATCCGCTTCGAATTCATCCGGACCGCACAGACGAGCTGCCTCACTTTTCTCCTTACCAGCCTCTTTCTGGATGTCTTCAAGAAATGAAGCGATTTTCTGCAAAGCAGCAAAGCCAAATTCAAAGGCTTCTGCCATTTTCTCCTCAGTGATTTCTTTGGCCCCCGCTTCAATCATGTTGATCTTTTCCTTGGTTCCAGAAAGGAGCAAATCAAGCTCGCTTGCCGCTCGTTCCTCACTTGACGGATTGAGGATAAAGGTTCCGGCTTGCAAACCAACCCGAACAGCAGCAATCGGACCATTCCATGGAATATCAGAAAGGCTTAAGGCGGCCGAGGCAGCAATCATCGCTACCAAGTCGGTATCATTTTCTCCATCGTAGGACAAAACGGTGGTAATCACCTGCACCTCATTGCGCATACGACTATCAAACAAGGGACGAATAGTCCGATCTACGGCGCGCCCCGATAAAACAGCATCATCGGACGGACGCCCTTCCCGCTTGATAAAGCGCGACCCCTTGATTTTGCCCGCTGCGTAATAACGCTCTTCGTAATCCACCATCAAAGGGAAATATCCAGTAATCTTGGACATTTCCTTACTCATAACAGCGGCGGCCAACACGACGGTGTCGCCATATCGCACAGTCACCGAACCATTGGCTTGTTTGGCCAAAGTTCCCGTCTCAACGATAAGCTCGCGTCCCCCCAATTGGAGAGACCATTTTTTCTCCTGCATAGCTTTATAGCCCTGCAAGTAAGCTAATAAACACGCGAATATCAGCAAGCAGACAACGGTTACAGTTAACAGAACTCGTGAACGACCTTCACATAAATCTGTGTTTACTACTGACTGTTATTTGTTGATTGACTTTCGTGTACCTATTAACCGATACTTGAGGGTACATTAATGTAGTTAATTTACTGCCTCCACTCTACCCGAACTCCCCCTCTTTGTCAAAGAAAAAACGGCCAGGAAGCCCATTTTCCGGCCGCTCTTTTCCTTCATAGCAGCTCTAACCAATCAAGAAACGCTTCTTGTTATCGGAAAGATTAGTGAAATCATCCGCCTGATCGATAAGCTTGGCGGAAGCCGATTCGGCAAACGCCATCACCTCCACACGACAGCCCGAAGTATTCTGCAGGTACTCCACGAGCGAGGTATAGTCACCGTCACCGGAAATAATCACGATGGCATCAAGCTTGGGCGCCATCTTGATGGCATCGATAGCGATACCGACGTCCCAGTCACCCTTTTTCGAGCCATCGGGAAAAATCTGAAGATCCTTGGTCTTGACTTCGTAGCCGCTCTTTTCCAATGCTTCAAAAAATTTTTCTTCGGTCGCCTCCACTGTCTTGATACCATAAGCCAAGGCGCGAATGAGCTTACGTTCAGACGTCGCATCCAAGAGAACGTTCTTAAAATTCACTTTCTTGCTATACAATACCCGCGCGCTATAGTACATGTTCTGGATATCCACGAGTACCCCAACTCGCTGTTCAGGAAACTTGGCCATATGTTTAAAAAAGAATAATGTTTAAAAAAAGAGGGGCTTAATCAAGCCCCAGAGTTTTTATAAGTGTTTTGTACCCCTTCTCATTGGTTTTCTCCAAATACGCCAAAAGCTTCTTGCGCTTAGATACCATCTTGAGCAATCCCCGACGAGAATGAAAATCTTTCTTATTTTTCTTCAGGTGCGTGGTGAGACGTTTAATTTCTTCAGTAAACTTGGCCACTTGATATTCCGGTGACCCGGTATCCTTGTCGTGTCGTTTGACTGGCGATGTTACCTTTTCCTTCTGTTTGTTCGTCAATGCCATAGCAATGATGGTCAGCGAGATATTCGTCGCGCCTCAGGCGTGACCAACATCTGCTCATAATAAAAATTTAACAAACTCACTGTAACACAGACCGCGGCGCTTGGCAACTTTCCTCTTTTTTTCCTGAGATATAGACATAAACGAGTTTCTCGTATAGCGTAAGAAGAAGGAACGCCTATGACTCAGAAAAAAATCATCATCATCAAACTCGGCGGCAGCATCGTAACCCTTAAACACCGTTCACGGCCGGCTCTTCGGCGCGCCCATATACGACGCATCGCCCTCTTCTTGGCCAAAATATACGATCCCAAAAAACACGCCCTCATCCTCATCCATGGCGCCGGGTCATTCGGCCATGCCCATGCCCATGCCCACAACCTCTCAGAAGGGACGAAAGGTCACCCGGAAAAACTCTGGCGCGCCGTTGAAAACCAATCCTTAAACGAAACACTCAACGCCGAGATAGCCACTCTCTGTGTCCGTTCCGGTCTGCCGGTTTCTGGACTGCCCACCCGAGCCTGTGTGGTCAATACCCAAGGAAAATTGGCCACTCTCGATACCGGAAGCATCCGGGCGGCCCTCAGGGCCGGGGCCATCCCCCTCCTCCAGGGCGATATGGTGTTTGACGCTGCTTGGGGGCTATCCATCTGCTCCGGCGATGTCCTGGCCGCCCGACTGGCCGCTGACCTCTCTGCCGAAGCCGTGTTCTTCGCTTCCGATGTGGACGGTATTTTTTCCCAAGACCCCCACCTCTTTCCTGGCGCCGTCTTAATCAAAACAACTACCCTCGCCGAGATTACCGAGGGGACACTTAAGTTAGGCGCTTCACACAACATTGATGTCACGGGTGGTCTGGCAAAAAAATTTACCAGCTTCCAACGCACTCCCTCGCTCAAACACATCTACCTGTTCAACGGCCTCCTAGTAAAAAACTTCTCCTACCTCTTTGACACCAAAAAGTTTTGCGGCACAAAAATTACCGTCTAGTAGCAGCGCCCCTCTAGATAACAACAGGTATTTACCCCAGGGCAAGCCCTGGACTCAAAAACGAACTGACCTTCGTTTCTTTCCGCGGCAAGCCGCTGGGCATTCACCTAATTTTACCGGCACTCGCTCGGAAACGAAAGTACACTTTCGTTTCACTCACTTCATTTGGTAATAAAAAGGTGGTAAGGTGAGCGTTGCTCTCCTGACCACCTTGTGTCGCCCGCCTCATCAGCTCATCGCCCATGTGGCCCGTTCGGCAGCATTGACTGCCTGAATAGCTGCGAGTGCGATAGGCACTACCCCCTCACGCCCTCTTTCGAATAATTCACGAGGATAAACGAAGCCCACTGCTTCCACCTCGGTTCCCTCATGACTCCCTCGATAGCCGGACGGATTCGGGTGTCCAATCAACCGGCACCAGTAGGCACGAGCTGAAACGATCTCAACCTTATCCCCTGCCTGGAAGTGACCAACAAAATAGCCATGAGTCACCGGCTCAGGCGAAGTGAACCGTATCTTTCCTGAACAATCGACTTCTTCGCTCAGCAGACGAGCGAGGGTCGCTCTGTCTTTTTCTTCCGATTCCATCGTTTCCCAGGGAAACGACAGCGATCCGGCCGGCTTGCCGAATTGCGGCTTTTCCTTACGCTCGCGAATGGCGTAGAGCTGTCGACCATAGAAAATCAAGAGGGCAACGCTCATCACCGTTGGCTCAAATTCGCCCTCTCTCGCCCGTACAAAGTGTCCCATGTTGTATTCCACAGTATCCTCCTGGTTGTTTTCCGATAGCAAAACAGTAGCGCAAGAATAATGACCTTGTCAAATAAAAAACAAGACCTCCCGAGGGCGGCCTTGTTTTATGACTCTTTCTCTACAACAAGGTGAAGGCGGCCACTTTGTCTCCCGGCTGTGGTTTCATCACCCGTACCCCTTGAGTGACCCGGCCCAAAAGCGGCACGCTCTTGAACGGTACCCGGATGATGGTTCCTTTTTCCGATGTCAGGATAAGGTCGTCTTCGATAGAAGCCATACTGGTAATTCTGGCTCCGACCAGCTTGCCGGTCTTCGGGGT
>JBBQYU010000012.1:0-18598 GCA_038208355.1 Candidatus Moraniibacteriota bacterium | reverse complement strand
TTTTTAATATGTTTACACTTGGGGTAGTTCGAGCAGGAAATGAAACGTCCGAAACGACCGTCGCGTTCGACTAATTTGCCATCTTTGCAGTCGGGACATTTTTCTCCCGTTTCTTTGGGGCCAGCCAGTTCCTCGCCGTCGATGGTGCGCGCGCCGGTACATTCGGGAAAATTGGCACAGGAGAGAAACTTTCCCATACGGGCCAGTTTGATAATCATCGGACCTTGGCATTTTGGACAAAGAATATCCGCGGGAGCGTCGCCTAGGTTGGTCATCTTGTCGAGAGAGTCTTTGCTCTTTACTTCTTTGGCGAAGGGGACATAGAAATCACGTAGCGTTTTTTCGTATTCACGCGTGCCGCCGGCGATATCGTCGAGCTTGTTTTCCATATCAGCCGTGAAGGTATCGGAGACGATTTCGGCAAAGTGCTCGGCGATGAAGTTGTCGACCACTTCGCCCGTCTCGGTTGGCTGGAGGGCCTTGCCGTCTTTGAGGACATAGCCGCGGTCGATGATGGTTTTGATGATGGAGGCATAGGTACTTGGTCGGCCGATACCGCGCTTCTCCAATTCTTTGACCAAGCCGGCTTCGGAGTAACGGTTGGGACCGGTGGTTTCTTTTTGTTCCGAAGTAAGGGCGATAAAGGTAAGTGGGTCGCCGATAGTGACTAATGGCAGCTCGACATCTTCAGAACGAGCCACGGTATCAAGCGCTAACCAGCCGGCAAAAAGTAACCGTGATCCGGTAATGGAGAAATCCGGCAGGTCACCTTTCGTGGTGTTGGCGGTGATTTTGGTGCGCAGGGTTTTGGCATCGCTCATTTGCGAAGAGAGTGTCCGGACATGAATCAGGGCGTAGAGTTTTTTCTCCTCCTCGGTGCTTCCGGTGGCGGTGATTTCTGGCCGGGTGGGACGGATAGCTTCGTGTGCTTCTTGAGCGTTCTTGCTTTTGGTTTTGAACCGGCGGGTGACGAGATGCTCTGCGCCATACGTCCTGGTGATGATTTCTCCGATATGGACGAGAGCCTCCTCGCTTAAGTTGGTACTGTCGGTACGCATGTAGGTGATGTGTCCGGACTCGTAGAGTTTTTGGGCGATGCGCATGGTGCGACTGGGAGAAAATCCTAGCCGAGAACTAGCAGCCTGTTGGAGGGTCGAAGTGGTAAAGGGCGCTCGTGGCTTCTTGGACACTTCGGTTTCCTTGAGGTCGGTGATGGTCCACGTTCCTTGGTTGCCCAGACGGATGATATCATCCACACGCTTTTGGTCACGTGGTTCTTCACTACAGAGCAGAGTGATTTTTTTCTTGTCCTTGGTAGCGGCATCGAGGGCAAGATTCCAATAGGTTTCCGGTTTGAAGGCGCGGATTTCTTTTTCTCGTTCCACTAAAATATGGAGCGCGGGGGACTGTACGCGTCCGGCAGAGAGTCCATAGCGCACTTTTTTCCAAATAAGCCCGGAGAGATCGTAGCCAACCAGCCGGTCCAGCACGCGGCGTGCTTCTTGGGCGCGACGTAGGTTCTCATCTAGGGGGCGTGGTTCTCGGATAGCGGCCTTGATGGCCTCGGGTGTGATTTCGTAGAAGAGGACACGTTTGGGTTTTTTCAGAGCACACAGTTCAGCGACGTGCCAGGCGATGGCTTCACCTTCGCGGTCGGGGTCAGTAGCCAAGAGCACCTCGTCTGCTTTCTTCGCCAGTTTTTTCAGTTCGGCGACGACCTTTTCTTTGCCGGGTGACACCTCATAGTGGGGGACGAAACCGCCGGGAATGTCGATAGCCTTCTTGTTGTTTTTGGGGAGGTCGCGGACGTGTCCGACAGAGGCGACGACCTGGTATTCGTGATCGAGATATTTTTCGATGGTCTTGGCTTTGGAAGGTGACTCGACAATGAGAAGTTTCATAGAGAAATGGGCACAGGGCCGGTCGTTTCTAGTGGGTAAAGAAATTATAGTGATGTTTATTTTTGTCGCACGTAGTGCATGCCGCCGATGTTTTTGACCAGCCCTTTTATTTCGAGCAGGGCGAGTATCGAACTTGCTTGTGCTGTTTGCAGTTTAGTGGCTTTGATAATCTTGTCAACATGGAGTGGTTCATGAGTGAGTGTTGCGAGGACAATTTTTTCTTCTGTTGAGAGGTTTGTATGCTCTGGAGATGGGACTTCTTCGGAGTAGCCGGGAGTGAGTTGTTCTTGAGGAAACTCTTCCAAAATATCTTGCACGCCCATGACTCCTTTGGCCCCTCTTTGTATCAAGTGATTGGTGCCGATGGAATAGGGGGAAAAAATGGAGCCTGGGACGGCGAACACTTCTCGGTTGTACTCGAGGGCGCAGCGGGCGGTAATGAGACTGCCACTGGTTTCCGGGGCTTCGATGACTACGGTGCCGAGGCACAGCCCGGCAATGATGCGGTCGCGCATAGGAAACGATCCTTGGGAGGCGGGGGTGCCGGGCGGGTATTCGGAGACCAGGGCGCCATGCCCCATGATTTTCTTGGCCAGAGGAAAATGTGAGACCGGCGAAATCATCGAGTCATCAATACCGCTTCCCAAAACGGCGAGGGTCTCGCCACCTGCTTCAAGGGCGCCCCGATGAGCGTGTGAATCAATACCAAAGGCCATACCAGAAACGACGAGGAACCCTGCCCGAGTGAGGTCGGCGGCCAAGGTGGTGGCAGCCTGTTCTCCGTAGGAGGAATGTTTCCGTGAGCCGACGATGGCGATGGTCGGAGGAAAGTGTTCCCAGTGAAAAGTACCGCGGGTGTAGAGGGTGTGAGGACTATCAGGAATTTCTCGCAGGAGTTTTGGGTAGGTGGCATCGTCTCGGGTGTGGAGGGTGATACCGAGGTTGGCGAGATTGTCCCAGAGTTGGTCTGGATCAATATTTTCTCGCCCCGTGATGAGGAGGGAGCGTTTGTCCGGGCGCAGCTTGGGTACGGCGGCCAGTTCTTGTGGAGAAGCCAGCCACGCTTTTTCACCCGTCTCGAAATGCGCGAGGAGCGCTGAAAGCGTCCCGTTGCCGATACCAGGGAGAGAGCGGAGAGCATGAATATATTTTGCTGATGATTCAATCATACTTTCTATAGTAGACAAAATTTCGTTTTTCGGCTAGAATAATCACATTTGGGATAAAAGAAGGGCCGTTTCAGCCAAAGGCTGACCAGCCTCCGGCTGGAGCGAATCCATTGGCAGTCCAGAGTATGTTTTCGATTTATGTTTTGAAAAGTGAAAAAAATGGGAAAAGGTATGTTGGATATACCAGCAAGGACCCACAAGAAAGGCTAAAAGAACATAATGAGGGATCGAATAAATTTACGAGACGGAACAGTCCTTTTGCGCTAGTATACACAGAGCAGTATGATGATAAAACAGCAGCTATGAAAAGGGAAAACTTTCTCAAGTCAGGCCAGGGGAGAAAATTTCTTGACGTAGTTATATTGGGCCGTTAGCTCATCTGGTAGAGCACCGCATTTGCAATGCGGGGGTGGCAGGTTCGAGTCCTGTACGGTCCACACGATGAAAGAGAACAGCCTTGACAGGGCTGTTTTTTTCCTGCTAGAGTGGCCTCACATGTGAGGCTTCATTCTGAGGCTGAGATGAGTACTTTTGTAACTTAACCGGAGATTCATCATGAGCCAAAAACGCAACTGGCGCGAACTGTGCGCTGCCCAGTGGGGCCGGAAGAACTTTCTCTGTGTCGGTCTCGATCCTGACCCGGTGCAGATGCCGGTCTACGGTTTAGAACACTTGTCTGTCGGCGAGGCCATTCGGCACTTTTGCATCGATATCGTCAAGGCAACGGCTGCTTTCGCTGGAGCGTACAAGCCTAACCTAGCGTTCTTCATCAGACATGGGGCGCCAGGCCTTGAGGCCTTGAAGAAGATCATTGACTACATCCGCGAGAACTTTCCGGACAAGGTGGTCATTCTTGACGGCAAGTTCGGCGACATCGGCAATACGGGCAAGCACTACGCGACATTCGCGTTTGACGAAATGTGTGCCGATGCCGTCACGGTCAATCCGTACTTAGGCGGTGACTCGTTGGAGCCGTTTACTTCATACGAGGACAAGGGTGTCATCGTGCTCTGCCGGACGTCGAACAAGGGTGGGGCTGACCTGCAGGCGCTCGAGGTGACTTTGACCACGGAGCGTTTCAATGAGATTGCCATTGGTTGTCTGGCTGGCGTAGAATTTTTCGTTCTGCCGAAAACCATTCCGCTCTACCAGTATGTTGCTTGGAGAACTTCGAGCCGGCGTATCTGGAACAATCATGGCAACTGCGGTTTGGTGGTCGGAGCCACCTATCCTGATGAACTGCGGCTTGTCCGTCAAATCGTTAATGATCAGCCGATTCTCATCCCGGGTATCGGCAAGCAAGGCGGTGACCTCGAAAAGAGCGTCCTCTACGGCCAAGGTCGGATGTGGATCAATGTGGGCAGCAGTATCCTCTACGCTTCGAACGGAAAGTATTTCGCCGAAGCTGCTGGCGCGGTTGCTCATGCGAGCAATGATCAGATCGTTACCTACCACAATGCGGCCATCGCCGCCAACGCCTGAAAGGGCATGAAGGAGAGTATTTCATGATTGCACCTCTAGTGGAACTTCGGCCAGCATCACAGGAGCTTCTCGTGTATGCCTTGGGTATCGGGGCACTCGAACTGGTACCGGAGGGCAGGAAACTGAAGAGCGGGCGCGTGTCACCCTACTTTTTCAATTCCGGTCTCTTCAATACTGGCCAATCGCTCGGTCGTTTGGCCGACGCCTACGCAGAAGTGGTTTGGGTTCAGGACCAACTAGACGAACTTCATCCGGAAGTGATTTTTGGTCCGGCGTACAAGGGTATTCAACTGGCAGCCATGACGGCCTGTATGTTGGCCGAGATGGAGACCAAGTACGAGGGCATCGGCAGCGCCTACAACCGCAAGGAAGCGAAGGATCACGGCGAGAGCGGTCTGCTCGTTGGTTATCCACTCGCTGGCAAGCGAGTGCTCATTGTGGACGATGTCATCACTGACGGCGCCTCCAAGCGCGAAGCGCTAGGGCATATCTCTGCCAGTGGTGGCACAGCTATCGGGTGTGTCATCGCCTTTGATCGTCAGGAACGAGGAGCTGACGAAAATGACAGCCGTTCGGCAGCCCAAGTGTTTCAGGCCGAGTTCGGCATTCCGGTCTATGCGGTGACCACTTTGGATGATCTCATCCTGCTCCTCGAAGAAGGACCGGCGATTCCCAAAGCAGCTGAGACGTTGCCCAAGATTCTGGCTTACCGCGACCAGTATGGGCGTGCTCCCTTGTAGTGGGCAGTGGGCACAAGCAACGTGTAGGGTACCGAGTGTGGGAATATTCACACCACGGGCCCTTTTTTCTTTTCCCCTTGAATTTTTTTCAACTCTGGGTTATACTGTGAAAGTTCTGAAAAAGAGCTCAAAGCCCTTCTGAGAGCAAGAAAGCTCGAGGGGAGAGGTTCTTGTTTTATTACATGGGTGATTAGCTCAGTTGGTTAGAGCGCGACACTGATAATGTCGAGGTCCCAAGTTCGAATCTTGGATCACCCACTAGCCGCATCCTCTGCGGAAATGTCAAAGCAAAAAGCACAAAAGCCAAATAAAGCTCAAATGACCCAAATTCAAAACCATGATAGTATTGGTTTGCGCAGTTTGAGAATTGGAGCTTGATTGAAAATTAAGTACGAAAGTACTATATAGCGGGGTAGAGCAGTCTGGCAGCTCGCTTGGCTCATAACCAAGAGGTCGGTGGTTCGAATCCACCCCCCGCAACAAGTGGAACGAAGTGACACACAGGTCGGGGAGTACATGAACTGCTTCATGTACGGGTGGATGAGAAGGGACGAAGCTCTGCGCCGACTCCGGCCTGACAGGCGAATCCGCTCTCCCACATGAGTCCGTGAAATACAGTGACACGAAAAATGGCAGGGTAGTTCAGCTGGCTAGAACGCCACACTCATAACGTGGAGGTCGTGAGTTCGAGTCTCACCCCTGCTACAGAAGTTGGTATGCCGAAGGCAAAAAAGAAAAATGAATGTTTTTTTAAAAAATGGACAGCGGAAATGTCCTATGTTTTGGGGTTTTTTGCTGCTGATGGATGTATGATAAATAACAGTCGCGGAGGGCATTTCATTGAATTTCATATTACTGATAAGACATCATTGAGAAGATTCGAAAAGTATTAGGATCCAATCACAAGATATCGGTTCGTAAGAGTGGTGATACTGGGAAAACGGCGTACCGGTTGCAGATAGGCAGTAAAGAAATGTTTGAGGACCTGATATTGCTTGGGATGACACCACATAAAAGCAATACACTCAAGCTGCCCCGCGTACCAAAAAAATATTTTTCAGATTTTGTAAGAGGATATTTCGATGGAGATGGCAATGTTTATGCGAACGCGTATCAGAGAAAGGGAAGAAAAAGAAAAAGCATGACGTTACTTACTGGGTTTACCTGTGGAAGCGGGGATTTTCTCTTGGTATTACATCAAAAGTTACAAGAAGCGGTTGGTCTGAGAGGAGGGTCTGTGTTTCGGAGGGGAACATACTTTCGTCTCCACTACTCAGTACAGGATAGTTGCAAATTGTACACATTCATGTACAATGAAGCGGGTCATTTGTTTCTGGCTCGAAAGAAGAAAATATTTGAAAAATATTTTAGGGAGCAGAGTATTGTGAGGGCATAATAGATATATGGACTGGTAGCTCAGCTGGTTAGAGCACCGCCCTGTCACGGCGGGGGTCGCGAGTTCGAATCTCGTCCAGTCCGCCAATTTTTATATTCAGCGAAATTGAAAGATGTTGCCTCGGCGCAAAGCGCCTCGGCCTGACGCTGCCGATTGAGCTCGTGCGCGAGTTAGGTTGGCTGGAAAAACTGCCATAATGTAATTTGTAAGAATTAAAAAAATGAACACTAAAAAAGTATTTGGGGTGATTGTGTTGGTTGTTGTCGTTCTCGTTGGAGGATTTCTTTTCAAAACAAAAGGGAACAAAACAGTAACTGATCAAACAGCCCAAGATAAAAAAACGACCGCAGCACAAGAATCAACACAAGTTGCAGCACCGGAATCACGATGCGATGCGCTTCTAACGCTGGAGGAAGCCAAGACCACCTCTGGCCTCGCTTATTCAAAGCGCGATGTCAGCGGACAAACACTGGGTAAAATTGTTGTTACTACCTGTACATATTCCGCGCCTGGTTTGAGTGCCTCTATCAAACCGCTCTCTGTCTTGACGCGCTTGGCAACAACGACCGAAGAAGCAAAAAAAATATTTGAAGAAAGTAAGACAGCCTCGTATTCGGACGGAGAAACATTGACCGGTATTGGAGAACAAGCTCTTTGGTCGCCATCATTTGGGCAAGTATCTGTGCTCAAGGGGCAAACCTGGCTCATTGTAACTGCCATTAAAAATCAAGAGCTTGCAAAAAAAGTTGCCCAAGAACTCGTGGACAAGGTTCAATAAGAGAGAAATATCTCTGTAAGTACGAGAAACGCCAGAAATGGCGTTTTTTTGTATTTTTACGATTATGTTGGCAAAACAGTATTTCACATTCCAATACTATCAACAGAGCCAATCGTCAGACCATAGAAGCGTTTTTGGAAAAAGACCGTAAAATAGCCATAATTCTAAACGATATTAAAAGAACTCTGTAAATAATAGTTATTGTTGCGTTTTTGTTATAAAGGCCACTTGACAAAAAGTGGCTTTTTGCTATACTAAATAGCGTAAATTACTTTAACTATAATAACAACTAAACAATCAATATTATGGCACTAAAAGATCTTGTTATCAATAATCAGCAAATTTCTACGGAAATTGTTGAGAAAATCTTAAAAGATAGAGTGGATTTGATTCAGGAGGAAAGAATGGTCCATCTTAATAAAAAAAGCGTTAACTTGCCCAATAGACAAAAAGTTTTATTATTTTTGGCCGGAGGCAAAGCGTGGGAGCTTATCGATGGAGAAATTTGGAATTGTACGCCGGGTTCAATGGAGCAGTTGCTGGGCATTCCTGGAAATACACTCCGTCCAATTCTTAAAGAGTTTGCAGATAACTTTTTTATAAAGAGTGAAAAAGGAAAATATCAAATTCTTTACAAAGGAATTTATGAGCTTGAAACTATGTTGGAAAAAAAAGAAGATCTGGGAAGTGACAACATTTCAAAGAAAAACATAAAAAAGGATAAAAAATCCATAAGAAAAACAGCAAGTGGACCTTCTAAATCTCAGGCTATGCAGGAATTGATAGACGAAGGATTTTTTTCGAATCCACGTGAACTTACCGAAATCTTGATTGAGTTAGGGCGGCGCGGAATATCTACGAAGTTGACTAGTTTGCCATCTTATATCTTGCCTTTGGTAAGAAAGAAAGTTTTGACACGTGAACATAAGATCAAGGGAAAAGGGAAAGTGTGGGTGTATAAACTTCTCAAATAATAGTTATGACCAGCGAACAATTACAACAAATTATAAAAAGACTTGATGATCACGAAAAAAGAATTCGTGCTTTTGAGGGTTCTGGAATAAATACATCTGAAAAGACGAATGTCGGAAATGGGAAGCAAAAGACGCTTCGAGAAATTGTAAAAGGAAGGAAATTTAAAAATGGACAGCAACAAGTTACTGTTATCGTTGGATATCACGAGAACACCATCGGAGTACTAATTCATAAAGATAATATAAAAACCGAGTGGAGTGTGGCAAAAATGACTAATAAGTATAGTAAAAACTTTTTGGATCGAGCGAGGGGAGATTTTATAAGAATTCACCCAGACGGAACTTGTGATTTAACTCAAACAGGAGAGGAATTTTTTGAGGAATTTTTAAGAAATGAATCCACTGACACAACATCTAAATAGTCTACCAAACGAGCTCGTAACGGCTCTGCAGACTGAGTTTCAGAAACTACATCAGCAGTATTTCCTTGGAAAATGGGAACCAGCTCAACTTGATGGTGGCCGCTTTGTTGAAGCGGTGTTGCGTATTGTGCAACACAAAGACAAAGGTACTTATACGCCCATTAGTACACAACTGGACCGTAAATCAATCGTTGGCAGCGTGGCAAAAAACACGACATTGCCCAAATCGCTACGTCTTCAGATACCTGCCCTAGCTGAACTCACTATGGATTTTCGGAATAATCGTAACTCCGGGCATCTCGGCACCATTGATGTTAATGAGATGGACTCCACATTTGTGCTCAACGCGGCCAATTGGGTCGTGGCTGAGCTTATTCGGCTTGAAGCGCAGATGAGCCCCGCCAATGCGCAAGCAGAAATCAAGAAAATCATCGAGCGTAAAGTGCCGATTATTGAGGAAATCGGTGGGCGTTTGAAATGTCTCAACCCCAAATTAGGAGCAAAAGAGAAGGCAATGGTCCTCTGTTATCAAAAGTACCCTAGTGGGATTTCCCTCGATGATCTTACAGACTGGATGGAATATTCTAACAAGGGTGTTTTGCGCAAACAGCTTTTGAAACTAAATAAAGATGGGCGACTCGATTTTAGGGATGATATGGCAATACTCACTAAAAAAGGTCTTTTATGGGTTGAGAAAAACATTTCTTTTGAACTCGAAATATGACCTACCCAACAAAAAAATTAGGAGAGGTTTGATAAAAATTCAAAAATAAAAATGTAAAAATTAAAGCCCGGAGCAAAAAAAGAGTGTCAACTATGCTGCTCGCAAGAGCGCATTAAAGCAAAGGGGTTATGTGGTATTTGCTATAAGAAGAAAAGGGGTCAGGTACCTTTTCTGCATCTCTTGCTCCCCACAAAAAAGTAACATAATCTGACGGCCGTCGTTTCGTGTTACGGTATGAGAGAAGAAAAGTCCGGAAAAAAGTCCCTCCGAAGGCGCTTGCCCGCCTATGGAGGGGGAAAGTAGGTATTTTTCTTGGTTTCAATTACTGCAATAGGAACAAGGGACTGATTTGTTTTTCTATCTTTTCAATTTCTTTTTCTTGGGGTACACTGTGAAGGTATGAATGACCTCTTTCGTAGAATTGCTCATCGCGCGTCGGTCATGGTCGGGTCACCGACGGTTTTTGTTTTGGCAGTAGCAATCGTGATACTGTGGAGCGTTACCGGATCGTATTTCCACTATTCTGATACTTGGCAACTGATTATCAATACGGGGACGAGCGTCTTGACGTTTCTCATGGTTTTTCTCATTCAGAATACGCAGAATCGGGATGGTAGGGCTCTGCAGCTGAAACTTGATGAATTGATTCGTGCCGGAAAAACGTCGCGTAATCAGTTGCTGGATTTGGAGGATTTGTCGGACATGGAAATGGAACTGCTCCACCAGCAATTCCAGCAGATTCGTGATCGCGCGAACAAGGTCAAAAAAATCACTTCTTGAACTTCTTTTAGGAGAAAAGAAAGGAAGAGAAAAGAGAGTGGGCTATGGCCCTTTTTTTCTTGAAACGCCAGAATCGTTTGGAGTTAGAAAGCTATGAGAAGGCCGCTTATGATGACCACGGCCAAGAGTGCAAAAGCGATAGCGCTGCCCGTGCGGCTGATATTCCAATCCAGCCAGGCGCTTGGGGGAGTATTTTTTTCAATGTTGCTGAAAGTGTTGCTGCCCGCGTCGAGGGGATCGGTGCCGCTCACCACTTCATCGCCATCCGCAAATCCATCGCCATCCGTATCGGCTTTATTCGGGTCGGTATGGTAGGTGTCTACTTCGGCGCTGTCGGTGAGGCCGTCAGTGTCGCTGTCTTTGAGAGCGGCCTGGGCAGGAGAAAAGGCCGGGAGAGACAGGATAAACACGAGGACAGGGAGGAAGATTCTTTTTTTATGATTTCCAAACATAGGGTTCAAAGGATTTATTTGTATGAATATTTCCGGTTGAGTCGATAAAAAGGGCTGGGAGGTGGAATTGTTCGGCCAGTCCATCTGCACGTTCTTGCCCGGCGATGAAGAGGGTTTTGGCGAGTATATCGGCGCGGACGGTATTTTCGGCCAGTACGGTGACGGAGAGAAAATCAGGGGCAGCGCTGTGGTGAGTGAGGGGGTTGATGAGGTGGTGTTTTTGTTTACCATCTTTGAGCCAGTGCCGGCGATTTCTGCCGGAAGTGGCTACGGCCATATCTTTTAGGAGCAGGGTGGCGACGGTACGGTCAGTATCTGTCGGATGTTCTACGTCGATGGCCCAGTAGGGATAGCCTTCTTTCTGATTGACTCCGCGGACAAAGATATCTCCGCCAGCATCCACGAGAAAATTTTCAAAGCGTGTGTCGAGGAAGCGGACGACTGTGTCGATGATGTAGCCTTTGCCGATGCCGCCCAGATCTATCATGAGGGCTTGTGGTTTGGTGGCAGTGAGCGTGGCGCGGTCGAGGACGAGGGCGGAGAACTTCTCTGTCTTTTCTGTGGTGCGTGATTGGTAGGCGCCGACGTAGCCTTCTTTTTCCAGAGAGGGGAGAATGCTGGGGTCGAAGAGGCCGTCGGTCAGATGATGGAAACGGAGGGCCTGCTCTAGGATATCGAAGAGTTCTTCAGAAATGGTAGACTGGGTGCTTTCGTTGAACTGCCAGAGTTCGTTGCCGACGATGAAGCGACTGTAGCGTTGTTCAAAATCTCGGAACAGGGCAAATACTTGTGTGAGCGTTTCTGTGGCGACCATCTCTTGTCCGTCAGGAAAGATGATTTCGCAGAGAATGTCTGTTTTCATTATTTCCCCGAGGACTTCTTTGCGCACGCTTTGCCATTCCATAGCTACTGTTCATACGAATCAAGAATCCCGTTGTTGTTTTCGTCCGTCTCGAATTCGTAGTAAGCGAAATCGTCCTCGTCGTGATGTTTGTCGAGAGCATTGGGGATGCCGTCGCCATCCGTGTCGGTGAAGTATTCGCTCTGGGGGACCAGAGGACTGGGATCGATGGCGTCCACCAAACCATCTCCGTCAGTGTCTTTGGCATAGGCTGCTTCGGTGACGACAATCGTTTTGGTGACTGGCTTGTATTCGATGACTTCTTTGATGACTTGGATGGTTTTGGTTTTTGGTTTGGTACTCGATGAAGCAGTGCTTCCGGAAGAGGAGGTTTCATGTTCATCATCGTTTCCTTCGTATTCATCATCATCGGCCGAGGCGGTCATGAGGAGGGCTGGCTTGGTTGGGGGAGACGTGACGAAGGAGGAGGAAAAAGGAAAGCGGCCCGATAAGAGCACAAGGGCCAAGACCGAGAAAAATGCTATGCGAATTCCTGGTTTCAAGTAGTTCATAGGACTAGGAAGTTTTGGTTTTGGTAGAAGATTTGGGCGTGCTCGATGAGGTTACTGGTACCTGCTGATTGACCACTTTGCGAGTGACGACTGGCTGGATGACGGTTTGTTGGACGGTCGTCTGTTTGGCTTTCACTAAACCCGGTTGGTCGCTTAAGAGTTGTTCATACTGAGCCTTGGACTCTTCCATGGCCTGCTTGAGATTGTTTTTCTGATCCGCAATATCCAGATAGTATTGGTAGCGCGCCAATTCGGAATCTTTTTTGGCTTGGGCGATTTCTTCTTGTTTGTTTACAATGCTCTCAGCACGTTTGGATTTTTCCCAGGCGATAACAGCCGCAGTGGGGCCGGCGAATGCCAGTCCCACGAAAAAGAAGACTAAGAGTTTCGTTTTGATTTTTCCCATATGGTATTATAATTATAGGGCCGAAAAAGGTATTATACAAGTAAAACGTCTTTCGGCGCGAAAAGTTTTCGCACGTTTCTGGTCTTGGCTCACTGTTACGTAGTATGTTCGAAACACTGTTATCTCAGAAGACGTCTCCCGAAGAGGGTGATATTTCCGACAATGACCTCATCAAAAGGGTGGAACAAGACCCCGAGGCTTTCGGTGTGCTCATGGAGCGTTATGAGAAACCATTGGCGCGCTACCTGATGCGTCTGACTGGCTGGGGCGAGGAGGAGGTGGGTGATATCCTTCAGGAAGCTTTTATCAAGGCCTATCAGCACCTTCATGATTACGACACCACTCTGAAATTTTCTACTTGGCTGTACCGTATTACTCATAATCAGGCGATTGATACTTTACGCAAGCAGAACGCCCGACCGGTACTCAATCTTTCCCTGGAAGAAGCGGCGCGTTTCGTCTCTGGAACAGAAGACACGGAGGCACAACTTCTCCGTCAGGAGGAGCTGGAAGAAATCCGGAACGCCATCCTTCGTTTGCCATTTCTCTATCGGGATGTGTTGTTACTTCGTTTTTTGGAAGAGAAGAGCTACGAAGAGATTATGGACATTCTGAAGAAACCAAAAGGAACTATCGCGACGCTCATCAGACGCGGACGGGAATTATTGATGAAAGATCTGAAACGAGAGATAGCCAACTAACACAACCACTATGTCAGTATTGATCGAAAAAACATTGCGCCAGATACGAGGAGAACACCTTCGTCCGTTGCCCATGTGGCGGAGCGTACTCTCTAACGTTGCTTATTGGATCGGTGTGGTGTTGGCCATACTCCTTTCTTCTGTGGCAGTGATGTTTTCTCTGCATGCGATTTTTGAAATTGATTGGGATGTGTTCGCCCAGACGAAACTTTCTTGGTTCGAGGTGCTTATTACCAGTGTGCCGCTGGCCTCGCTCGTGCTACTCCTCCTCTTCTTGACCGGGAGTGTGGTTTTACTGCACCATACTCGCCGTGGCTATCGGTACACTTCCTCTGCTTTGTTTGGACTTTTTATCGCTATCAGCGTTTTGGCTGGTTACACAATCGAATCCACTAAGTGGGACGAGCCGGTAGAGCAGTTTTTGTTGGGCGCGATCCCTCAGACGGAAACTGTGCGCGAAGTTTTGATACCTTCGGCCAAACACCAGTGGTCACAGCCGGAGAAGGGACTTTTGGGCGGGACGGTTATCAATGTGGACGATCAACATCTCAGTCTGTTGGATGGGCAAGGCAAACGCTGGGATATTGAGTACCAAGAAGACATGGTGTTTCCTCAGGAGAATTGGGGCGTGGGTGATAAGGTGAAGGTCATCGGCGAGCAACAGGAAGATGGAGCGTTCTCTGCCGGCGAGATCCGCATTTGGCAAAAAATCAGTACTCCGTTACCGGTGGTGCCCGATAGCGATCGCGAAGAAGATGATATCTTTGAGGAAAGAGTAAACGAAGAATCATCGCACGATGAAGGTTCCTCGGAACGTGAAGAAGATGAATCGCCCAAGAGCCGTCCCGAATCAGGAGAGCAATCGTCGCTCATCAAAGATGTGCCCTTCACGGTCCAGGCTCCTTTTGCCGAATGGAGCAATCCATTGTTTGAGGATGCCTGCGAAGAGGCCTCGGTTACCATGGCCGCCTACTGGATTTCTGGAAAACCACTGTCCAGGGAGGTAGCCAAAAAAGAAATCTTGGCGTTGGCAGAGTGGCAGCGCAAGAAGTTTGGCCAGGCGGTAGACACTTCTGCTCAAGACACGCTCCTTCTTCTATCTGACTATTACGGAGTGACGTCGGGGAAAGTGGTGACCAAGGTTACGACAGCAGATATGACTGGTGCGCTGCGGGCGGGGAAACTTGTTATTGTACCGGCCGACGGGAGAAAATTGAAGAATCCCAATTTCAAACAGCCCGGACCGACGCATCATATGGTGGTCGTGGTGGGGTATGACAGCGCTACCAAGGAGTTTATCACCAACGATCCCGGTACTAGGGCGGGGGAGCGCTTCCGTTATCCGGCCGAGAGATTGTATCAAGCAATTCTAGATTATGCGACCGGGGACCATGTAGCGGTGACCAGTACGGACAAGGTGATGTTGGTCATCACAAAACAGGCCTGAGGAGGGTGTGCTCTTGACTTTTTATCTAAAAAAGAGTATAATATGAAGAGTAGTTTAGCAATCAAAAATTGTTGATTTTCGTATGAATCGAGCCTTTCTTATGGAAGACTTTTTTGTTTTCTTTCAGGTGGGCTCGATTCATCGGAGGATGAATGGGGCGTCGTAATAACGCAACAAGAAGGAGATATTCATCATGGGAACGGTCACCAAGATTAATGCTGGCGTGTATGGCAAGGGCGGTGGACTGGCGCCGAGTGCCATTCGCTCGTTTGGAGTCAGTCTCCAGTCGCAGGCCGATTCGCTGACGAGGGCGCCGACATCTCCACCCGACGCTTTCCAAATCACGGCGCTTTTGGGCAGTCGCTCTGGCGCCAAGGTGCCTATTGGCGGCAGTCGGAGTGGCCGTACCATGGCGCGCGATGCTGCTCGTTTGGAATCTGAATCCCAGGCCCCAGGTGCTGGCGTCAGGCGAAAACAGAAGTAGAAGTCTCGGCAGAGTCCGAGACCTATCCGAGGCGGGGAATGACAAATGTCAAACCCCGCTTTTTCTTTTTTCTGGGATGGCTTATACTAAAAGTATTATTTCTAATGAAAAAGCTATGGGTCTTTTTTTTCCTTCTTCTAAAAAGCCGGTGACGCCGAGCCTCGAGAGCAATCCGGGCAGCTATCGTCATTCAGACGACACTACCCCGAATCGCATTACGGATAGAGAAATGGAAGCCGTGGAACGAGAGATGATTCATACGGTTGGTCGCGAGGCAGCTGGAAAGGCCATGGCGACTTTGAGTGGGTACCGGGATAGGGATATTCATGGAAACCACGGAATTGATAGGGGCGAGTTGAAGACAGCTATGAAAGAAATGAGAACGAATAATAATGATGGTGTTAGCAGGGAAGATGCCGCGAAAATTGAGGATATCCTGGATGACAGAGTGAAGCTTTGATACATACAAGGAAGGCCATGGCCGAGATGCTGACATTGTCCAATGAGATAGCGGTGGAAGTGAAGCGGCGTCGGGGTGCTCGACGATTACGTATTACGGTCCGTCAGGACGGAAGAGTGATGCTCACGCTTCCGTTTTTGGTTTCTTTGAAAAGGGGACGGTGGTTTTTGGAAAGCAAAAGAGAGTGGATTGCTGAAAAGCGTACCGCTCTCATGAGGCGCCCGGGGTTATTCCAGGGCAGCCGGAAAGAATTTTTGTCGCATCGGGAGGCGGCGAAGCGCCATATCATGACGCGTCTCAATTTTTTCCAAGCTCACTATCAGTTGGTCCCGCAGCGAGTGACCGTTCGCAATCAGAAAACACGCTGGGGCAGCTGCTCGGCCCGGGGGAATTTGAGTTTCAACTATCGTCTCATTCTGCTACCGGAAACACTCTGTGATTACGTCGTCGTCCACGAGCTGTGTCATCTGCAGGAAATGAACCATTCGGCCCGTTTCTGGCGCCTGGTAGAAGAGACTATTCCGGACTACCTGGCCAGACGCCGTGAACTGCGGCACCTTTCCCGGGGCCAGGAAATTGTGTAGCGGGGTTGACAGATTATCTTTTTCCTGCTTTAATGAAAACCTTACTCAAGAACTTCTCTTTTGAAGCTCTGATCCTTTGGTTGAGTCTTATCTCTCTGAAGGGGAGATAAGATTTAACTTTTTAACATGTATTCACATGTTTAGCAAAAATCCGAGAAGCAGCTCTTTTCGTGGTAAAGGACGATCCGGTGGACGTTCTCAGGGAGGTGCCTCCAGAGGCGGCCGGGGGAGAAAAGTCGAGCGTGAGCTTGATTTTACCCAGTTCGTCAAAAAGGCTATTCAGACGACCGAAGTGGAAGTCTATAACCCGAAGCATAAATTCGCCGATTTTGAGATGCACAGCAAGCTCAAGGCCAACGTGGCCGGACGTGGCTATGTCCATCCGACGCCGATTCAGGACGGGGCGATTCCTCATATCTTGAATGGCCGTGATTTAGTCGGTATCGCCAACACCGGAACCGGCAAGACAGCTGCGTTCTTGTTGCCGCTCATTCACAAAGCTTTCAAACATGCGACGGAAAAAGCGCTCATTATTGTTCCGACCAGAGAGTTGGCGCTGCAGATCGAGTCAGAACTGCGAGCCTTTTCTGTCGGTTCAGGACTGCGTTCTGCTTTGTGTATCGGTGGTGCTCATATCAATGACCAGATGCGCAGTCTCGCGCGCAACCCCAGTTTCGTAGTGGGGACGCCGGGCCGGCTCAAGGATTTGATTGAACGAGGCAAACTGAACTTAGGAGAATTTAACAACATCGTGCTCGATGAAGTGGACCGCATGCTCGACATGGGTTTCATCGCCGATATCAAATACCTGGTAGCGCTCATGAAGTCGCCTCGCCAGTCACTGTTTTTCTCCGCGACCATGCCGCGAGAAATCGCTGAATTGGCCAAGAAATTTCTCAATGATCCGATAACTATCGCTATCAAAGCGCGAGCCACTTCGGAAAACGTGGATCAGGACGTTATTTCCGTCCAACCGAAAGAGGAAAAAATCGAAGTGCTGCACAATCTTTTGCTCAAGCCGGAGCTTCAGAAGGTGCTCATCTTCGGTCGCACCAAACACGGGGTGGATAAATTGGCTCATCGTTTGGAGGAGCGCGGTTTCAAGGCTGACTCTATCCATGGCGACAAGTCTCAGTCCCAGCGCCAGCGGGCCCTCCGCCGGTTTAGTCAGGATGAGATTTCGATACTGGTGGCGACTGATGTGGCCGCTCGCGGACTCGATATCCCGAATGTGACACATGTCATCAACTATGATCTGCCGGAAAACTACGAAGACTATATCCACCGTATCGGCCGGACCGGTCGTGGTGATAAGAAAGGTAACGCTCTGACGTTTATCAACTAGATATCCTGAAGAGGGAGTCTGGAACCTAAGAAAGCAGCCCGCCTCTTTGAGGAGGGGCTGTTTTTCGAATAGCGGGCCGTGAGGTATACTAGAAAAACCACCTATGCATTTTTTCCGCTTTATTGAACATTTTGCCCATTTTGCCGTCACCCAAGTTCCTTTGGAGGTGTTCGTGTTTTGTGGTTCGTTTCTGGAGGAGGTCATCAGCCCTATTCCTTCGGCCCTCATCATGGGGACAGCTGGTTCCTTAGCCTTGCTTCATCATGAGACGCTGTGGTATCTGGTACTTTTGGCGCTTATCGGCAACGTTGGGAAATCGCTCGGGGCATGGATATATTATTTCATCGGGGACAAATTGGAAGACCTGCTGGTCAAAAAGATTACCAAGTTTTTTGGTGTTCGCCATGAAGAGATAGAAAATATCGGTAAGCGTTTTGTCGGCCATCACTGGAAAGACGGTGGTATGCTCTTTTTCTTGCGACTCATTCCTTTTGTCCCTACCACACCGGTTTCTATTGCGGCCGGCATTATCAAGATGGATGTGCGCGTGTTTCTCGGGGCGACGTATCTGGGGAACTTCCTGAAAGACCTCGTCTATCTGTATGTCGGCTACAGCGGTTTGGCGGTGCTACACACACTGTGGCGGAGATTGGCGCACTACAAGGTGGGTGTAGATATCGCGGTGGCCGTGTTGATTGTCGGCTTTCTCATTTTCCTGTATATGCATCGCGGGACCGGCAAGCTTTGGCTGGTCCGCTACCAAGCGTGGCGGGAACACCTGTTCGTGAAGGACAAAAAATAATTTGGATACGGATATGGGATCATTTCAACTAGTTTCTGATTGGGCACCTGCCGGTGATCAGCCCAAGGCTATCACTGCTTTGGCGCGCGGCTTGGAAAAGAAACACCGTTTTCAGACGCTTTTGGGCGTGACCGGTTC
>JBBQYU010000011.1:0-19025 GCA_038208355.1 Candidatus Moraniibacteriota bacterium | reverse complement strand
GGAGTCCGTTGGGGGCAGGGAAGAGTTTGATGGCTTGTTCGGTATGGAGGATGTTTTGCCGTTCGTAGGTTTCTTCGACGAGAACAATGTTCCAAAATTCTGTGGTCAGTCCACTCTGGATAACGACTTTTTTGGACCAGGGCCGGTAACCTATGGCGCCGACCTCAATGAAGTGTTCTCCAGGATTGAGTCCGGTGATATGGATGGAATTATTGAGGAGTCCGAGGCGATTTTCCGGTACGGAGATGCTATCGACGGTGATGATGACGGGGTCGGTGTTCGCTTTGAGCGACAGGGAGCCGGTATAAACAAAAATGCCACGTTCAAAGCTGAAGCGGTAGCCGAAAGCATAAAAGACGACGGAGCTGGCGGTAACGAAGAATACCGTGACGAAGAGCAGGAAAAGTAATGGGCGCAGGCGCTTGATCATATGGAAGAGATATTTACGGATTCCCCTGACACCTCTGTAGTATACTCCAAAAAAAGAGAACGATGAAGGGGGGTAAATGGCTTTGAAATCGGTATTTTTTGGCATTTCTGCCGAGGGAAATCCTTTTGACAAGGACGCTTCTTGCGGTGTAGACTAAAGAATACGAGTGGTTGAGAGGGTGTTTTTGTTAAGATAGATACTGCCGTATGACCTGGTTCACGAGTCTTTTCTCCACACTGCATATACCCAATAATTTGGCGGGCGATTTGTCGCTCTTCTTTTTTTTCATCGCGCTCAGCCTGGTCTTTGGCTTTGTTTTCGGGCGCTGGAAGCTGGTTAATATCCTCATCAATGTCTACATCGCTCTGGCTTTAATCAGTATTGTCCCCAAGGATTTCTTGCTGTTTTCGCCTTATGCCAAAGTATTGGTGTTTGTGGGACTCTTAATTTTCTTGACTGCTATCGACGAACGGTTGTTTGATGTCCACATCGCCAGCGCCGGGACGGACTTCTTTTGGCGTCTATTCGTGATGAGTATTTTGGTGACTGGTATGGTGTTAAGCTCGGTGCTTTCTTTCATGCCTAAAGCCTTTGCTCTAAGCTATATTTCCGCGGCTGCTTACGGATACCTTGCCTCTCCTCTAGCCCTTATTTTTTGGATGACTATTCCGCTTTTCCTCCTCCTTTTTATCAACAATCGCCTCAAGTAGTGGGGCACATTGGCTCGCTGCAATAGGTTTTTTTCTTTGGCTGAGGGGTTGACTCCGTTACCTACGGACAGCATCTTTCCCCTCTGGAAAAACAGTATCAGGTATAGCCGCCTATCGGCTTGTATCTCATAATTTTGGCATATGCTGGGGGAACAGGTAACGGGGTTGACAGGGTTTTCGGAGCTGCTATACTAGTTAGGCAATCTAAAGCCATGTGGTCATGGATTGCTTTTGTTTCTATCTGTTTTTTCCGCCAGTAGGCGGATCAGCCTCGGGCTGACTTCTGATGTTGGGTTTTTCTCAATATGGAAACGGGTGAAAATTTCTTTAACAATTGAGCCGCTCAGAATCTTGTTTGACGCAAGGTTTTGAGCAAACAATAAAATAATCACAATTTTTTGTGGTTAGTCCTTGTCTTCTATTTCCTTCGGGAGAAAGAAGATAATTACGGAAAACTCTATTCTAAGGCGAAGCGAACGAAGTAAGAATTTATTCTTGTTTCTAAGTTAGCCGCAAGAAAAAGGAATGAAAGCAAATTTATTTGCATTCAGTAACTTTTTCTATCGAATCTGAAATTTCTGCGAGTGAGATATATCGCAGGAAGTTTGAGCAATCAAATGATTCATATATCTATATTGAGAGTTTGATCCTGGCTCAGGATGAACGCTGGCGGCGTGGATAAGGCATGCAAGTCGAGTGGGTTTAGACCCACGGCAAACGGGTTCGGATAACATAGGAATCTACCCTCGAGTCGTGAATAATTTGGAGAAATCCAAGCTAATACACGATGTCCTCTACGGAGGAAAGATTTATCGCTCGAGGAGGAGCCTGTGTCCTATCAGCTTGTTGGTGAGGTAATGGCTCACCAAGGCTATGACGGGTAGGGGGTATGAGAGTATGGCCCCCAACATTGGAACTGAGACACTGTCCAAACACCTACGGGTGGCTGCAGTCGAGAATATTCCACAATGGACGAAAGTCTGATGGAGCGACGCCGCGTGCGGGATGAAGGTCTTAGGATCGTAAACCGCTTTTTTCAGGGAGCAATTTCGATGAGAGTACCTGAAGAATAAGAGGTTACTAACTCTGTGCCAGCAGTAGCGGTAATACAGAGACCTCAAGCGTTATCCGGATTTATTGGGCGTAAAGCGTAGGTAGGCGGGTATGTTAGTCGGATGTCAAAGCTCGGGGCTCAACCCCGAAAAGGCATTCGAAACGGCATATCTCGAGAGTGTGAGAGATCAGTGGAATTTATGGTGTAGTAGTGAAATGCGTTGATATCATAAAGAACACCCAAGGCGAAGGCAACTGATTGGCACATTTCTGACGCTGAGCTACGAAAGCGTGGGTAGCGAATGGGATTAGATACCCCAGTAGTCCACGCCCTAAACGATGCATACTAGGTGCAGGGAGAATCGACCCTTTCTGTGCCGTAGCTAACGCGTTAAGTATGCCGCCTGGGAAGTACGATCGCAAGATTAAAACTCAAAGGAATAGACGGGGATCCGCACAAGTGGTGGAGCATGTGGTTTAATTCGACGGTAAGCGAGGCACCTCACCAAGGTTTGAAATCTAGCTGGAGATCTTAGAAATAAGAAGTCCTTCGAGGCCGCTAGACCAGGTGCTGCATGGTTGTCGTCAGCTCGTGTCGTAAGATGTTCCGTTCAGTCGGGAAACGAGCGCAACCCCTGTGAAGTGTTATACATGTCACTTCAGACTGCCCTCTCATTTGGATACAATACACGATTGTATTGCGCACAAGTGAGAGGGAGGAAGGCGGGGATGACGTCAAATCAGCATGGCCCTTTGACACCTTGGGCGACACACGTGCTACAATGGCCGGAATAAAGGGTCGCCAAATCGCAAGATGGAGCTAATCCCAAAAATTCGGTCTCAGTTCGGATTGAAGGCTGCAACTCGCCTTCATGAAGCTGGAATCACTAGTAATCGTTGATCAGCCACGCAACGGTGAATGCGTTCTCGGATCTTGTACTCACCGCCCGTCACACCAAGAGAGCCGGCAATACCAGAAGGCCCTGCGTCAAAACGGGGACTACGGTAGGGTTGGTAATAAGGGTGAAGTCGTAACAAGGCATCCGTAGCGGAAGCTGTGGATGAATCACCTCCTTTCTAGGGAGTAAGGTGTACGAATTTTGATCTAGTATCAGAATCACAACCATATGGTCGTTCACTGTATAATTATTTGCCGACGTTTCGACGAGAGCAGATCTAGCAGTGAAAACATATATCAGAAAGAGCGAGTACGTAATGCAAAGGACTAACCGCAAAAGGTTTTGATTATTGTTTGAATACAGCATACAAGGTGGAGCGCTCTTTACTGAGCAATCTCCTGCGAAGGGATTTCATCTCGTATTAGTCAGGCTCTACGCATGCTATCCCAGGATAAAGGAATTTCCTCTGGTAGTTATGTAAGACACGGAACCCGCTCACAAGGCGGGTTTTTTGTATAGCATTTATTCTTTATTGACTTTTTAGACGACCGGAGCTACACTGTTCAAAAGAGAAATTTTTACAATAAGTATCAAGATTTTTGAGAGAGTGTTCTCAAAAGTACTTTCCAACACCTTTGGTAGTCCCAAAGAGCAGGGTGCGTGAAGGCTCATTACCTCACCATGTATTCTGGCCGATTCAACACGATGGTGATAGCTCCCATGAAACGCGAATCTCATGGCAGTCATCCTATTGTAGCGAGCGGCAAAGCGTTGGAGGTTCCGATCGGAGCGGCGACCCCGATCGACCTATTCGAGAGGAAGATTCGTGAATCAACGCGTCTTCCTCTCTCTCAAAAGCGTTGATACTTACTGATAAAACACTCGCCGGCCAGTCCGGGGGTGTTTTTCGTTTGACTCCAAAATGCTTTCTTGCGATAGTAAAGAGAGTCTCGTATTCTAAAAAATATCTCTGATAAAGCCCTTTTCTCATATGCGATATACGGTCCAGCGACCATTATGGGAATATCTTGATATACTTTGGCAACGCTTTTTGCGTGGTCATGTTTTGCTGTGGCTACTTTTGATGGTCAGTTTCGGGGTGGCGCTCTGGGGACAGCGTGAGGGAACCCGAATGATTACTCAGATAATTGTACCAGCCGCTCCATCCCTGGCGGTGACGGTGATCGATATTCCGAGCGTCTCATTTGTCCTTCCTGCTCGGGTGACAGTGCCACTCATCAATCATTTCTGTGATATTCGGGATTTCGGCGCTTTTGAAGGGGGAAAAGAAAAAAATACAGAGGCTATAGCCCGGGCGGTAGCGGCCTGTGCCCAGGCAGGTGGCGGTATTGTCCGGATACCGAGTGGTGTGTGGCTTACGGGACCGATTACACTGGAGAGCCACGTGACACTTTTTGTCGAGCATGGAGCCGAACTACGATTCAGTACGGACAAAAAGGACTATCTTCCTCCGGTCTTTTCCCGTTATGAGGGGATAGAGCTTTATAATTACGCTCCGCTTATCTCTGCTGTCGATGCCGAGGACGTAGCCATTGTTGGTACGGGCATCTTAAACGGGCAAGGGGCGGCTTGGCAAATTCCTGGTCGTTTGCTCCAGCGGCAGTCCAGTGAAAAGCTCTACGTTATGGGGGCTCGCGATGTCCCCGTTGACGAGCGGATTTTTGGGGACACTATTCGAGGACTCCGTCCATCATTTTTCGATTGCATCCGCTGTCGGCACGTCATTATCTCCGGTGTGACTTTTGTGGAGGGGCCGATGTGGACTATTCATTCGCTCTATTCAGAAGATGTTGGCATCGCCGGTATCACGGTCAAGACAGTCGGTCCGAATACCGATGGCGTGGTAATCGATTCATCACGTAACGTCGCCGTGATTGATTCACTTTTTACTACTGGTGATGATGCTATTGCTATCAAGTCGGGGACTGATCATGATGGCTGGCGGGTCGGCCGGCCGTCAGAACATATCGTCATCGCTCATAATCATTTTCAGGGCGGCGTCAACGGAGTAGCCGTAGGGAGTGAAATGTCCGGTGATGTCAGGGGCGTCTTGGTGTATGACTCTCTCTTTAATCAGACGGAGCGCGGACTGCGCTTCAAGACCAAAGAGGGGCGCGGTGGCATAGTAGAGAATATCATTTTTCAAAAGGCAGCGATGAATGGCATCGCGAAAGAGGGCATATCGTTTAATATGGATTACAATCCCAAAATTCCCAACACGGCGGACACTCGTGTGCCGAAGCTGCGACATATCCGCGTGGCCGATATTACGATGGAGCATACGACTATAGCGCTGTCTGTACTTTCAGTGCCCGCTATCCAGAGTGAAGATATTTCTTTCGAACGTATCAGCGCTCAGGCACAGTACGGGGCGATAATCAATCAGGCGATGGGCCTAAATTTTTCCGAGGTATGTGTCAGGACCAGCCGAGGCGTCGCTTTTTCTTTCATGGACAGTCAAAAAATTTCCTTTGTTTCTGGTCAGTGTACGCAACCAGTGGCTTCGTTTATGAGTGTTCGGGGGAATCAGACAGCGGATTTCTCGGTGACGGTGCCGACTACCCTCAAGAAGGGGATTTCTGTGCCGACCCCACTTAAGAAAAGGGTCACTCTTTCGTCTCAATGATGTATTGACTTCCCCGAACTTTTTTGTCATACTAGCTGGAAGTTCTTTGGGGTTTTTCTGCGGGAAAACGAGTGTGTGATGGAGTTTCTCTAGGAGATGAGCATGTATTCAGTGATGAAATTTACGTGGCCAGATGGCCCTGCCTCTATGGCTCTCCCAGCCTACTCGGGGAAAAGCGTACTGATATTGGAGCAGTTGGAGATTGAAGTCAGCGTTAGCCGCGGTAGGATTGTTTGTACTCTGGCTTGTACTGACTCGGTCGCCGAGGTGCGTGCCTTCATGAATCGGGTACCGCTTGGGTTGGAGGCCACGGATGTCCAAGCTCGTGACTACCAATACTCATTTTTCTGTGTCAATTGTCTGGGGACTAATCATCATGATGCTCTCAAAAATCTGATGAAAAGGTACCTGCAATTGATGACCTACTTTGGCATTGCACTAGCCTCAATCCCGGTGCCCCGGATTGTGACCGAGTATTTCTACGGACCCTACCATGGCAGCTCCACTTCAGTGCCCCTTGGGGAATTTCTGGTGAAGCAGTGGCGGGTCGAACACGGCGGTTCATCCTGACGGACCGCTTTCTAACTGATGAGGACTGGTTGCGCAAATGTGTAGCTGGTCCTTTTTCTTTTTCTCTGGCGCGAGGAGTTTTTTTATGGTATAATTTTTGTATAAATAATCTTTTTATGCCGTTTTTTAGACGGTAAAGAAATTCTTATGTCGAAAACAAAAAAGAGTGTGTTGGTGGTTATTGCTGTCATAGTGCTGGTGACAGTGTATGTCTACTACCGTTACGCGACCAAGGTTTTTGATACGTATAAGTATGAAGAAGAGGAGCGGGCACCGAGCATGACGAATGTGCCGGCCGGATCCAAAGAAGTAAGCTCAGTTATCAAGTATTGGGCCACGGAGGACAAGGAGGACACTCTACGTTTTGTGCTGACCGTGGACAAAGATGGCGTTATCATAAACGCTCAGACGCTCGATGCCGCCACGAACCAGGTGCCGGAGAAGAAAATAGAGTTTAATGAAGGGTTGGTGCTGACTCTCAAAGGCAAGAAATTAAGCGAACTGACCGCCATCGATAAAATCGGAACATCCTCTTTGACGACCAAGGCCTTCAATGATGCTTTAGGAGATCTGAAGAGCCAGTTGTAGAGGACATCGCGTCCATGCAAGACATCACTTTCACGGGGTTAGGAACGCATTGGTCCGTTATGGTTGATGCGGAGGAGTTTTCCGTTGCCGCTCAGACGGCGGTACTCGAATACGTACAGGATTTTGAAAAACGCTTCTCTCGGTTTTTATCGGATTCAGAAGTCAATCATTTTCGTCTGGCCCAAGCCGGAGAGCATACTCTTTCTCCGGAGTTAGCCAAACTGCTCTCTCGGGCAGATCGTCTGCGGACACTGACTGCGGGGGCGTATGACCCAGCCGTAGGGTTTTTGTTAGAGAGTGCTGGTTACGGCATGTCGGAAGCAGGCTCGCCGGGCAAGCCCGAGGATTTCGTTGTTCCTCAGTGGTCGCTTGTGGGTGAAAAGCTCACGATTCATGGGCCGGTAGCTTTTGATTTGGGAGGTATTGGCAAGGGATACTGTATCGATCAGGTGGCCGCAATTGTACGAGACTGGGGCTATGAATATTACCTAGTGGATGGCGGGGGAGATATGGTGGCCACGACCAAGGCGGATGGGAGCGCCTGGCGAGTGGCTATTGAATATCCCGGTAAACCCGATATGGCTGCGAGCGTCATAGAGTTAGTGCAAGGCGGGGTGGCAGTGTCTGATAGTTTTCGCCGGCGTTTCGGCCAGTGGCACCACCTGGTTAACATCAAAGAGCGGCAATCGGTGACGGCGGTCATCGGGTGTGCGGCCTGGGCACCAGACGCCTGGTCGGCAGATTGTATGACCTCCGGATTATTTTTTTCTGCTCCCCAGGAATACGGTGCGCTCACCAAAGAATTTCAGGCCAGCTATTTGTTGTTTCAAAAAGACGGCACCGTGAGGGTGGGTCCGGATTGGCCGGGTATTCTTTTGTGAGGGTTGCCTTTTTCTGGAAATGTGGTCCAAAATAGGTGTATAATAAAAGTACCAGGGAATGTGCAAAGGGTGCACGTGGTCGGTTCCTCATTTCTTATTTCGTAGTAATAACTTCAAAACTATGAACATGCACAAAGTAGCTTTTATTCTTTTGGTTATTGGTGGTTTGAACTGGCTTTTGGTCGGTGTTCTCGGTTGGGACATCAGCCGCTGGCTCGGAGGGATGGACTCAATGGTCTCTCGTGTCGTCTATATCCTTGTCGGTTTGGCTGCCGTCTATGAGGTGGTAACTCATAAGGATAATTGCAAAGTATGTGGCTCGGGGTCATCGATGTAATTCAGAGTAGGGAGAAAGCCAGCCCTCAGGGCTGGTTTTTGTTTTGTCTCTCAGCAGTTGACAGCTTCAAATGAGGGTGTATACTTCAGTATGTAATATCAGTAAACATAAAAATATGGAAATCCTTACCCCGAAGCAGAAGATTGTCTTACAGGCTATCAAGGAGTTTTTTACCGAGCACGGAGAAATGCCGACCGTGCGTGAGATTCAAGCGCAGTCTTCACGACTCGGGCTGAAGCTCAAAAGTCTGCGCAGCTTTTTTATCTACCTCAATGAGCTTGAAGAAAAAGGATATATCGAGCGTACCTCGGAGGATCGGGGCATCAGTCTGCGCGGCATTACCAAAGATACCTTTCTCGATGTGCCTGTTTTTGGCATGGCCAACGCCGGGGCTGCCACCATGTTTGCTGACCAGTACGTCGAGGGCTACCTGAAGGTCTCGCGTCGTATTGTGAAGGACAAAAATGTTTTTGCTATTCAGGTTTCGGGCACGTCCATGAATAAAGCCAGGGTGAGCGGCAAGACTATCCAGAGCGGGGACTTTATTCTGGTGGATTCGAGCTCAAAGGACTACAAGAGCGGTGACAAGGTCCTGGTGGTTATCAACGGTCTGGCTACGGTCAAGACGTTTCGGACGGTGGATGGGAAAAATATTGTTTTGTTGCCGGAATCAACCGACAAGAAGCACCGGCCAATATTTCTCACCGAAGATGATGATTTCGTCATCAATGGCAAAGTGATTGATGTGCTGAAAATGAACTGAGACCCGAACTTGTTTTCGGGGTCCGGGCCATTTGTTTTTGCTTGGTGGTAGGGTATACTGGAAGCATAAAAGCTAACATTGTATTTTATGCAGGAACAATATCTGAAAATGGCTCGGGTGGCTGGGTGGTGCTTGTTGGCGGCCGCTGCTGTCAGCTACGCTTACTCCTATAGTCGTTTTGTGGAAAAGACATATCCGACCAAAACTTTTTCTGTTGATGGGACGGGTGAGATAGATACCACGCCGGATGTCGCTAGTTTTTCTGTGAGCGTGGCCTCGGAGGGTGGTCAGAACGTGAGTGAGGTGCAGCAGGCCAACACTCTTAAAATGAACGCCATTACCGACTTTATCAAGGAGCAGGGAGTAGAGAAGAAGGATATCAAGACCATGGAGTATAATCTGGCCCCGCGCTACAGTTACCAGCCTTGCAAGGATGGCATATGCCCATCGGCAGTTATTACCGGTTATACGCTCACACAGACGCTTGGTGTGAAAGTACGTGATACGGAGAGGCTCGGCGGACTCTTGTCTGGAGTGGTGGAAAAGGGCGCCAACGCCGTCTCACAGGTGAAATTCGTCGTAGACGATGATGAGGCCGCTCGCGCGGCCGCTCGCGTAGAGGCCATCGGGAAAGCCCAAATAAAAGCCGGACAAATCGCCAAAGCCGGTGGTTTCAAAGTGGGAAAAATTCTTTCTTTGTATGAGAATACGGACCCTAGTCCTTTTGGTGATAGCCCGGTCGGTTTGGGTGGAGGAGAAATGGCCAAGGTGGTCAATGTCGCCCCGACGCCAGAGCCCGGTGTGACGACGACCAAGGTGCAGGTGACCTTGACATACGAGATTGCTGATTAAGGAAAAAATTTGGAAGATTGAGCATGCGTGCGATAATATATCTTTATGGCTTATATCAGTACTCCCAAAGTTACTTTTCCTCTAGAACGCTACCTCGTGAACGGCGCTCCCTTCGGCAAGCGTACGGTGCTTGATGGTGTTTCGTGGGGCGTCCATCTGGGGGAGGACTGTCAGTTGCCGGCTGGTACGGATGTCCGGGCTATTGGGAGAGGTACGGTCGTATACGCGGCCCTTCATGTCGGTTCAGAGGAAAAGGGCAATTGGGGACATATCGTCATTATCCGTCACAAGCATGCACGGACCAAGGAGGTATTTTATTCTTTGTACGGCCACTTGGGTACTATTTTTAAACGTATCGGGGAAAAAGTAGAGCTCGGTGAGCCGCTCGGTTTTATCGGTGAATCGTTTACTCCGGAAAATGGTTTTTGGGATGCGCACTTACACTTTGCGATTTACGTCGGTCCTTGGAAGGACGAGGTACTTCCGGGTTACTGGAAAGATGGCGACGTCCGCACTCGCCCACAGTGGTGGCGTGTGCCGAGTGAGTTTATTCGGGACTATAGTAAAAATGGCTAAGCATTTTGTGTCAAAAATCACCAGGGAGCGGTGATTTTTTTGTGTCTTAGAGTGGGGGCGACACTTGACAAAAGAGTAAATATGCTTCACTATCAGAGCATCGAAACTCTACCTTTGGGAGAGAAAAAATGGTTGCTTTCCAACTTTCTTCCGGGCACCTGCCTTGGTGTCCACCTCGGTGGCGTCATCTTGGTTCCGCTCACCACGGCTGCTACTACTGCAAGGGCCAGGCTTACGCGTTGGCTATGGTGGTGGGAGCGCTCATGTCCGCTCTCCAGTTCTGGGGCAGTCAACGGACCGGCAGCCTGGGTCTCTTGAGTGACACCTGGCACCTCGCTTTTGACAGCTTTGGCTATCTCATTGGCGCTCTTGAGGCGTTCTTGATCATCTATCTCACTTTTCGAGTGAAACAGGTGGCACATTTTCGGCGCTTACTCGAAATCTGCATGGTCTTTTTTCTCAGTTTGACGGCCGTCATTATTCTGTATGAGTCAGGGGAGCGTCTTATTGCCCACCGCGTGCCTGATATCCGAGATACCGGATTGTTGTTCGGAATAGCCTTGCTTGGCTTGGTCGTCAACGTGGCTCTGCTGTGGCTATTTCATGCTTTCAATATAGAACACGAGCATGGAACCAGCCATCACAACCACCATCACGATGGCAAAGACAGGATTCTTCAGTCCAACATCCTTCATACGGCCGGAGATGCCCTGTCCTCAGTGTTCGTCGTCATCAATGCGGTCATTTTTTCTTTCACGACCAACACGAATTGGCTGTATCTGGATCTCGTAGCAGCAGTCTTTATCGCCTGCCTACTTTTGGTTCAGGCCATCAAACTCTTGCGTTCTTGATGAATAAAATCTCAAAGCCTCCTTGTGGAACATCGCAAGGAGGCTTTTTTATTGGTGCGCTCGGAGGGGATCGAACCCCCGACCCTCTGGTTCGAAGCCAGATGCTCTAATCCACTGAGCTACGAGCGCAAATTTTTGAATAGTCTAAGTGTGAAGATACTAGAAGCGTCAATAGAATACGATGTGCATAGTATAAAGCCCACTAGGGTTCCCAGCGAAATACCCAAAGGGGTGACCACAGGGAATCGAACCCTGATTATCGGTACCACAAACCGAAGTCCTAACCGTTGAACGATGGCCACCCCTTTGTTTATTTCGTTTTCAAGATTACCATAATCTGCTGTCGCCTTCGGTTGGAGCTCTGCCTGCTAGGCAGGTAGGGTTCCAACATGGTGCCCCGAGAGGGAATCGAACCCCCATCAAGACCTTAGAAGAGTCCTGCTTTATCCATTAAGCTATCGGGGCATCCTGCGCTAAAGCTTCGGAATGCCGAGGTGCTTTTAACTGTTCATCTGTGGGTGTGCCCACCAAAGCTTGAGCGTAGGTGGGTGTAGCAGGATTCGAACCTGCGACCGTTGGCTTAAGAGGCCACTGCTCTACCAACTGAGCTATACACCCGACTTTACAACAAAAAAACGTTACCTATGAACGCGTGTGGATTGTAACAAAAAAGACAGGGCAAGTCAATAAAACACCAGACGGTCGGGAACGCCTGCCAAAAGGGCTTTTTACCGTGGGTATCACGGATGAATCGCTTTGTATTCTTTCCATTGCTTGGCGGACCAATCGGCTGGCTTGACCTTGAAAGTTTCCTCGCCCGGGTGAGGGAAAAGGCTGGGAGATTTGTAGTTGCTCCAGAAGCTGTCTCGGATGAAGTTCTGGCCATCGGTGTTGTTTACCTCCTGAGTGAAGACGGTTTTCATGCTGCCGTCGGGATTGCTTTCCAGAATATGAGGGCCATCAACCGTGGTGGTGCGGCCGTCGTTGGTGCCGAAGAAACGAAAGATGAGTTCGGTGCCAACTACAGAAGATTGGACGAGCACGTAGCCTGGAGTGTTGTTGATAAAGGTGAGGTCGGGTTTGGGGATATAGACCGTAGCATCCATACCATAGGGCGCGTAATAACGGACGGGGTAGGCATGGTTTCGCCGGTCGACAATTTTCATGCCGCTGTAGATGGCGGCGCGAAAAACAGTGGTTGATACCTGGCAGATACCGCCACCGAATTCTGGTTCCGTTTTATTGTTTTTGATGACTAGTTCCGGAAGATAACCATGTTCGCCATCGACATCACCTAAGTAATCGACGAAAGAAAATTTCTCATCGGGCGCGATGAGGATATTTTGGAACTGTTTGAGGGCGCGGTCGATATTGAAGATGCGATTTTTCGGCGAGCCCTTGAAGTTGGTGCGCCCTTCGCCAATTAATTCCTTCAGTCCTAGGCGTTCGCGATCACTCGCGAGAAACTTTGGGGCGGTCACTTCGGTAGGCAAGGCGATGCGCAGAGGACTGTCACCAGGAGAGAGGAGGGCTTGCAGGAGAATTGTGGTGCTTTTGGCCTCATCTAGTTTTCGGCCCATTTTTTCTGTTTCAGTGGCAATGACTTTGTTGTCGGTATCGACGCCAAATACGGCATTGACAGGGTCTTGATTGATTTTTTGAGCGATATCGACGACAAAGTTCTTGACGCTCTCTTGATCTACTTCGCTTTGGAAACTCTCGGTTAGCCGGGTGCGAGTATAACGAGAAAGAAACACCGCGCAGTAGAGGTTATCAGTGGGACAATAGGCTGTATCCTCGGCTTCGGATTTTTGGACAGGGTCTAAGCGAAGTTCAGTAGTGAGGCGAAACCAAGAAGAAAGGTCGTTGGCTGGGATCGTGGTAGTGTAATCTCCGGCCTGCAGGGTGAGTGAAACAGAGATAGTGTCGGCTTGGGTGGCCGTTGGAGAAAAAAGAATCACGGTTAAAAGTATCAAAGCAGAGGCCCTGATGGGAGTGGATTGAAAAGAAAAGTAATGAGTAAATAGCATGTGAGCAGTGACAAGGCGGAAAACCGGCTCCACCAAAACGGAGCCGGCAATACTGTGTCCGTAGAAGCGGGCGAGGTATTAGAAACCGCGCACTTGAATCTTTTTTGTTTTGGTGGTGTCTGCCTTAGGGAGACGAATAGTGAGGATGCCATTTTTCAGTGCGGCATCAGCTTTTTCTGGAATCACATCAACGGGCAGGAGTACAGAGCGAGAGAAGGAACCCCAGTAACATTCTTGGTAGTAGTAGTTGCCATTTTCGACTTCTTCTTCGTTCTTGCGTTCACCTTTGACGGTGACCATGTCGTTGTTGATGGAGACATCCAAATCCTCGGGCTTGACGCCGGCGATAGTGGATTTGATGACGATATCATTTTCTGTCTGGTAGACATCGATGGTGAGCTGGCCTTCGGCACCCTCGTTTTCGTTTTGTGAGGATGAGGATGGGGCCCAGGCTTCTTCGTCGCGCACAGGGAACGTCACTGGCTGCTCGCGCATTGTGACGGTCGTTTCCTCTTCTTCGTTGTAGACGGGAACCTCATTGAAATCGCTACCTTCCATATTTTTGGCTCCGGTTAGACGCTCGAAAAAGGATTTTTTTTGTTTCGTCATACGGCTCTCTTTTAGGGTAATTTAAGATAATCTTCTTTACTCGTAATTATAGAGGATTTTTGCTCTGGGCGCAAGAAACAAAAGGATCTTTGGGTCTAGAAAGAAGGGGCCAGAAGCGCGTTGTAGAGCGCATGGATGGCGAGTGCGGCGAGATAGACGGCTGGTGCCAGGCGAGGGTGCCGGCGCAGTCCTGAGAGCAAGGAGAGAGCGAAAAGGGAGCTGGTGATGCTATGGAGGGCCACGATGCCCACCAGAGCGGAAAGAGGCCCCATGAGGTCATTCCACAGGATGAGACCTGTTTCCAGGGCAGCGAAGCCGACGCCGAATGCTATACCGATAATAAACGTTTCTCGGAGGGAAAGGAAGGATTCTTTGAGGAAGCGGATGGCATATTGACGGAGGAGGAGGTATTTGACTGATTCTTCGATGATGACTATGCCGAGCAAGATGATGACGGACTGAGTGTTAAAGGCGGTGGTGTTGCTACCGAAGAAGGTCAACTCCAAAACAACGGCCAGAGAGGCTGCCAGCAGTCCGAAAATAAAGGCAGTGATGAAAGGCATGGGCTAGGAAAGAGAGGTGAGGTGGTGGTCGATATCAGAGAGGTGCTTGTGTGCTTCTTCGAGTTTGGTTTTTTCGGCAGCGATGATTTCCGGCTTGGCCCGCTCGATAAAATTCTTATTCTGTAATTTTGTTTCCAAGGTGGTGATGTAACGCTCTTTATCTTGCTTTTCTTTGAGGAGGCGTTTTTTTTCTTTTTCGAAATCGACGACGTCCGCCAGCTCGATGTAGGCCCGGAGTAGCCCGGCCTGGACGATGATGCTGTTTTGCGGAGTATCGGCCGCCGTAGCGATGACATGGATTTCTGACAGGCGGGCGAGGTGCTGGAAGATTGCTCCGTTATTCTGAGTAAGTGTTATTTCATTTGCTCCGGCTGTGACGGTGACGGCTATTTTTTTGGCTGGCTCGATTTGGTAGATACTTCTGATGGCCCGGATCTCCTGAATGAGTTTGATGACCAGTTTGAACTGCTCGGCGTCATCTTTGGTCGCGAGAGTATCGGCCTTCGGCCAGGCCGTAATCATGAGTGGATTCTTTTCGTTGGGAGCGAAGGTTTGGAACAGAGCCTCGGTGACGAAGGGCATAAAGGGGTGCCACAACTTGAGGAGTGTCATGAACACATGGGCCAGGACGGCATCATTTTTTTCAATCTTATGAATCTCGATGTACCAATCGGCGAATTCGTTCCAGGTAAAATCGCGGAGCGTTTCGCTGGCCAGGGAGATATTGTAGTGGTCGAGGTGAGCCGTTACTTCGGCTGTTACCTCAGCCAAGCGAGTCAGTATCCAGTGGTCGGAAACATTTTTGGCTTTGGGGGTGACGTTGCCAGCATCAAAACTAAGTGAAACGTAGCGACCCATGTTCCAGAGTTTGTTGACGAAGTTACGATAGGAAGTGATTTTTTCGGTGGACAGTTTCAAGTCGTTGCCCGGAGTGGAACCGATAACGAGTGAGAGACGTAGAGCATCAGCGCCGTAATCGGCAATGACGTCGAGCGGGTCGATGATGTTGCCGAGGCTTTTGGACATTTTGCGGCCCTGTTCATCACGCACTAGGCCGTGGAGATAGACGGTCTTGAAGGGAATATCTGCTAGGAAATATTCTGACATGAGAATCATGCGGGCTACCCAGAAAAACAAAATGTCATAGCCGGTTTCAAGGACGGTGGTCGGGTGATAGGTTTGGAAATCATCGGTCGTTTTTGGCCAGCCCAGGGTGGAAAAAGTCCACAGACCGGAGGAAAACCAGGTATCGAGCGTGTCGGGATCTTGTGTCCAGCCGGTACCTTCTGGTGCTTCGATGCCGCAGAAGACTTCCTCTCCACGATACCAGACGGGAATTTGGTGGCCGAACCAGATTTGGCGGCTGATGCACCAGTCGCGTAGATTATCAATCCAATTGAAATAGGTTTTATTGAAACGTTCTGGCAGCAGGTGTATTTTTTCTTGCCGGACGGCATCTTGCATGAGGGATTTGAGGGTCACCGTTTTACCATCACGCGGAAATTCTTTTGTGACGTTGATAAACCACTGGCGCATGATTTGTGGTTCCACTGTAGCGCCGCTTCGTTCGGCGGTGGCGATTTGGTGTACGTAGGACTCATCAATTTTGGTTACCAAGCCTTTGCCAGCCAGTTTGGCAATGATGTGCTCTCGAGCTTCTGATATCGGTTTGCCCGCAAATTCTCCGGCAATCGGCAAGAGGTGGCCGCTCTGGTCGATGATTTGCTCCATGTCCAGATGGTATTTTTGGGCCAGATCGAAATCGACATGGCTGTGCCAGGGGGTAATAGTCATGACGCCGGTCCCGAACTCGCGATCAATCATCTCGTCTTTGATGATGGTAGCCTCGATGGGGCCGTTAATCCATTCAACCGTGAGTGTGTCACCGTGGGCGTACTGTTGATAGCGTTCATCTTCTGGATGCATGACGACGTATTTGTCGCCGAACTTTGTCTCGGGTCGAGCGGTAGCGATTTCAAAGGGCCCATACTTGAGATAGTAGAGTTTGGCTGTCTCTTCTTGGTAGACGATTTCATCATCAGAGATAGTCGTTTGTCCGACAGGATCCCAGTTGACGATGCGGTTGCCGCGATAAATGATGCCGTCATCATACATTTTTTTGAAAGCAGTGCGGACGGCCAAAGTACGTTTCTCATCGAGAGTGTAGGCTTCGCGTGACCAGTCGAGCGACGAACCCATTTTTTTGGTTTGGTGGATGATGGTGTCATGACTTTCCTGGGCGAATTGCTCTACTCGTTTGAGAAAAGCCTCCCGGCCCAAATCGGCGCGGGTCTTCCCTTCTCCGGCCAGGAGTTTCTCCACCTTGCTCTGAGTGGCGATGGCGGCGTGGTCGGTTCCAGGTAACCACAGGGTGCGATAGCCCGACATGCGTTTGAAACGGATGAGGATGTCTTCGATGGCCAGCATGGAGGCGTGCCCGGCGTGGAGGGTACCGGTGACGTTCGGCGGAGGGAGAACAATGCTGAAAGGTTCGGCGTCCACTTTCGTTATACCGGCTTTGATACATTCATCAGGGTTGAAAAAACCGCTCTTCTCCCAGAGAGTGTAGAGCCGGTCTTCCCAGTCGGAAGCGGTATAGGTGGATGGGAAAGTGGTATTTTTAGGTTCCATGCTTCTCACAATACCACTAGCAAAGCTTTTTTTCAAGCTTTTTACCGCCTTTTTTCAGGCGTTTGAGGTTAAAGAGGGGAGCGAAAATGTCGTCTTCCAGAGAAACGAAGAATTCCCCCAGTTCTTTTTTGGTGGGGGCGTTTGCTTGGTAGGTAATGTGTGAAACATCTTCTATCAGAACGAGGGGGGTTTGTTCATTGCCTTCACCCATAGCAAGGACGGCCGCGGCAGCGAGGCCATCGACGATGTTGGCCTGTTCCATAACCAGTTTTCTCCCGAAGATATCGGGGGTGCCACGATAGTCTCGTAGTCCTTGGAAGCCACGGTAGGAGAGAGCGATACCAGAAGCACCACGGCGGAACGGAGTAGAATGACTGTCGGTAATAATAACGCCACACTCTTGAATGCCAAAACGTTTTTGTAGATAACGGTAGAGAGTGTGGGCGGTTTTTTGTACGTCTTGGGGCAGGAGTACGAAATGACCGGCGGCGTTTGACTCGTCGATGCCGGAGGCACCAATGAAGGCGTGGTGAGTGATGGTGCCAGTGGCCCCGCTCTTACGGAATTTTTTAGGAAGAAAATAGTCGGCTTCATGTTGCAGGAGTGCTTCTTTTTTTTCGGTGAGGGGCGCCACGCGGCCTTCGATCAAAGAAATGACTTTGGCGCTGATAGCCAGCACTGAACGTTCGGGAAATTTTTGGAGGGAACGATCAAGAAACGCGGTCAGAGCGGTGGAACACGGGAGCACCTTTTCGGTTTTAATGGCAGTGATACGCATAGGACACAAAGGTCAAATCAATGATTTAAGTTCTCATATCTAAAAAAGAAAATTTAATCATTAAAGTTTATGATTTGATGTGGCATTTGAAATTTGAGCCTGGGATTTTATTAGGTGAGATTCTGGAATGACATATTAGCATCAGGCTCTAAGTGAAGATAGGCTTCTGTTAAGAGAGCACGATCTTTTTCGGATATTCGTTCATAACGGAGTGCGGCGGCCACGGCAATCATGGCGGCGTTGTCGAGGGAGTAGGCGAATTCTGGCGTCAGAAAAGCAATCTTTTCACTTAGAGGTTTCGCCTCTAAGTTGAGGGTAGTGACCAGGGCTTGGAGGCGTTCGCGCAGCCGGACGTTGGCTGAGACCCCGCCGGCGATGACTACTGTTTTGGGAGCGTATTGTTCGATGGCTTTTTTGGTTTTGAACACCAAGACATCGACGACCGCTTCTTGGAACTCGTGACAGACTTCATTGATAAGAGTTTCGTCACGTTTTTTCTCTGGGATTTTTTTTACGGCATACAGCACCGCTGTCTTTAATCCAGAGAATGAAAAGTTGAAATTATCCGTATCCAGCATCGGCCTTGGAAAAAGCCCGTGTTTGTTTTTTTGTATTGGATTATTGGAAATTGATTGAAAATTAGAAATTGAAAATTGGTTATTGTTGTTACGAAAAGAGTCGGCTCTTTTGGCAACAATGGGTCCTCCTGGATAGTCGAGTCCGAGCATCTTGGCCACTTTGTCGAAAGCTTCACCGGCCGCATCATCCTGTGTTTCCCCCAAGACTTCGTACTGGAAATGATCGCGCATGAGGACGAGTTCAGTATGCCCACCTGAAACGATGAGCGCTAAGAGTGGGAATTTGAAATTTGAAATTTGAAATTTGTCATTTGGCGAACCGATTAGGTTCGCGTATATATGCCCCTCCAAATGCTGAATACCGATGAGGGGCTTGTCCCAGATGAGGGCGAGCATCTTGGCGGCACTCACTCCGATAATCAGAGCCGGCATCAGTCCTGGCCCTTCGGTAACCGCCAAGAGGTCAATGTCCGCCGGGGTGAGGTGAGCACGTTCGAGCGTTTCCTGCACCACGGGGACGATGTTTTTGATATGTTCTCGGGAAGCCAAATCAGGCACCACTCCACCCCATTTAGCATGGAGAGAGGCTTGGGAGGAGACGGTATTGGCGAGTATCACAACGTGTCCGTCCGTGTAGTCCACGATGGCCGCCGCTGTCTCGTCGCAGGATGTTTCAATA
>JBBQYU010000010.1:0-21007 GCA_038208355.1 Candidatus Moraniibacteriota bacterium | reverse complement strand
TAGTCAGTAATCTTGCAGACAGGCGGTTTGGCCAGAGGAGAAACCTCTACCAGGTCGGCATCTTGTTCTTGGGCAAGCAAAATGGCAGCCGTGGTGTCCATCACGCCACGATTTTCTCCATTGATGTCGATAACCATCACTTGGGGAACGAGAATTTTCTCATTCGTGCGCGAGTGTTCCTTGACCTGCACTTTTGGCTTCGGTCGATTGTGTCGTCTTCGTCTCACTTTTTTCTTATTAAAAAATGGTGGAGTTGATGGGAATTGCACCCATGTCCAGAGAAGTTTTTTCAAAATATTCTACAAGCATAGTCAGCTTTATATAAATGCATGAGATAGAAAGCGGACAAAACTCTCAAACATTCTTTTCTTTGGCAATACGATTACAGATTTCACAGAAAAGGAAACAATCTGGTCACGTCTCGATTATATGACACCGGAGATTCTTTATCGAGAATCAAGAGTCCGATGGCGACTCACAATTAAGCGAGTGCGAGAGCGAAAGAGGGTGTAAATGCTTGCGCAAAAACATTCTTTGCCTTGGTGATGAAGTTTGCATTTATCATCGTGAGAACGAGATTTACGACCATGTTCTCAAGGTCGGCTTGCCTATTTTGAAAGTACATCCTGTCGAGTCTAAACAACCCCGCACCGTTTGCTTGGCAAAAGGTGCGGGGTAGGCCCCATACTTTTGCAAACACACCGTGCGCAATTGTCTAAATTTTTTAATGTGATCGCATGGCGCGTTCGATACGGCGCTTGGCATCGCGCTTGCCGATGTCGGCCCGGCGGTCGTATTCTTTCTTTCCCTTGCCAATAGCAAATTCTAACTTGACAAGTTGCTTCTTAGTATACAACCGAATAGGGACGAGTGTCAAGCCTTCTGTGCGGTATTTTCCGATGAGAGAGCGGATCTCCCGTTTGCGTAAAAGAAGCTTTCGTGGCCTGCTATCCTCGTGTTTGGTATCGCGGTGGGCATGGGCATAACGGGGGATCAAGGCATTGGTCAGGTAGAGTTCGTTGCCCTTAACCGTAACGAAGGCCCCTTTGAGGCTGGCGTGGCCGGTTTTGACTGATTTAACTTCAGCTCCGGTCAACACCAAACCGGCCTCGAAGCGTCCTTCCAGGGTATAATCAAATGAAGCTCGTCTATTGGTAGCGATAACAGTCATAAGGTTTCTTCTGCTCTTACTTTCACACATTTGGCTCAAATAAGCAAGTTTTCTAATTTTTTATTGACAAGAGCGTAGGGAAAGTGGTTTATTCAAAGCAAGGTTACAAAATTGGGTGTTTTAGTATTTTTAACAATGTGAGAAAGGTTCATCATGACTACTTCTTTGTGGTCCGCGGAGTTTCTGGGTCTCCCGCCTTCATCGGCAAAAACCTGTGCTGAGCGACTGGTCGCACAGCTTCAAAACGGATCCTGCCGTTTTCGGGTGGGTGGGTACGATACGATTTTCTCCTTGCCCGAGCATATTCAAAGCTTGCCGATGGTGGTGGATACCACCTGGCCGGTGGCGGATGTCCAAGGCGCCCTCAGGCTTATCAAGATCTATCACGCTTTTGGTCGGCTTATCGATTTGGAGGGCACTGAAGTCTTTTTTGATTTGGAACGGCAAATGGGGTTGGTAGATGAAACCGCCGTTTTTGTCTACCTGTTGAGTCAGCAACCGGAATATGCCTTTCCGCATGGTTCTAGTGTTGAAGTGTGTTGTTCTTGACGTCAACCTCACTTGTCAGTCTGCCGAGTACCCGAATGGATGCTCGGCGGTTTTTCTTTTTATCCTTCTCATTTGTTCCGTTCTAGGCTAGGATGGCAGTATACTTATGCAAAAAACTACCCATCAATTGCGCAATCACTTCTCTAAGGCCGAGGCTTTGGAGCGTCTTGGTGCCGAACCTTTTGAGCGACGAGTGATTTCTTTTTATCGTTATGTGGTGTTAGATGACCCGAAATCTTTGCGCGATACCCTGTTTGCCGAATGGGAGAAACTGGGGTGTTTGGGGCGTATCTATCTGGCGCACGAAGGCATCAACGCTCAGATGAGTGTGCCTGAGCCGCAGTTCGAGAAGTTTCGTGGGCTGCTGTACCGCCGGAAAGAATTTTTAGATGTGCCCTTCAAAGTTGGGGTTGAGCAAAAAAATGATGCTTTTTGGAAGTTGACTATTAAAGTGCGGAAACAGATTGTGGCTGATGGGTTAGAGCCCGCAGACTACGATGTTACCAATGTGGGAACGCATCTGACTGCTCGAGCATGGAATGAGTTGGCGGAACAGCCGGACACGGTGGTAGTGGATATGCGTAATAATTACGAATCAGCGATTGGACATTTCGAAAACGCGCTCTGCCCCGAGGCCTATACTTTCAAAGAAGAGCTGCCGCTTACCAAGGAGGCGCTTCAGGGAAAAGAGGAGCAGACCGTACTCTTGTACTGTACCGGTGGCATCCGCTGCGAAAAGGCTAGTTCCTATCTTAAGCACCACGGTTTCAAAAACGTCTACCAACTGCACGGAGGCATCATTGATTACAAACACCAGGTGGAACAGGAAGGCTTGGAATCAAAGTTTAAGGGCAAGAACTTTGTCTTTGATGAACGTTTGGGTGAGCGCATTACTGACGATGTTTTGGGAAAATGCTACCAGTGCGCCGTGGCCTGTGATGATTATACCAATTGTGTGAATGAGCAGTGTAACCTCTTATTCATCCAGTGTGGAGTTTGCAAAGAAAAACATGGCGGCTGCTGCGGCGAAGAATGTCAGACTGTTGCCGCTCTTCCCGAAGAAGAACGTATCAAATTACGTAAGGGTCGCGAGTTCGCCAGAAACTCTGATACTTTCAAAGCCCGTATCGCTGTATAGAGAATCTTTGGAAACCAGTAAAACCTTCCCTTTTCGGCTTTTTTCGGCTACGATAGACAATATGAAAGAACAATTGGAACAAAAAATTTGGCAGGCCATCGAGGCATTACAGCAGGCAGGGACACTCGCTTCTTTTGTGATACCCGCTATCCGGGTAGAGCGTCCCAAAGATGAGCAGTTCGGCGAGTATACCACTAGTATCGCTCTGGTCCTTTCGAAGCTGGCCGGCAAGAATCCGTTGGAAACAGCTGAAGAAATTGCAGTCAGTATCAAAAAACAAGGAGCCGGCGAAGAAAAAGTATTTGAAAAAGTGGAAGTGGTGAAGCCGGGGCATATCAATTTTTATTTTTCCCAGAAAACTTTGTCGGCGGGGGTGGCAGACATTTTGAAACAGGGAAATGATTTTGGCCAGAGTACATTAGGAAAGGGAGTGAAGGTGAACAATGAGTTTATTTCGGCTAACCCAACGGGACCACTTCATCTGGGTAACGCGCGCGGGGGATTTTATGCTGATTCTTTGGCCAATATTTTGCGCAAGACCGGACATGAAGTCGTGAACGAATACTACGTCAACGATGCTGGTGAACAGGTGATTAAGCTCGGGCATAGTGTTTTGAAGGATGAGGAAGCGGTCTATGGCGGGGAATACATTGATGAGTTGGCGCTGAAATTTGCTGGGGCTGGTGATGCCGAGGCGGTTGGAAAAGTGTCGGCCACCTATGTTCTGGATGAGATGATTAAAAAAACATTGCAAGAAAAAATGCAGATCGTTTTTGATACTTTTGTTTCAGAACGCACTGATGTCCTTGAGGCCGGTTATACGGAAAAGGCTATCAATCTTCTGAAAGAAAAAGATCTGACCCTTGAGGCCGAGGGAGCGCTGTGGCTGAGGACCACTGAGTTTGGCGACGACAAGGACCGTGTACTGGTAAAGCAAGATGGAACCAAGACATATTTTGCTTCTGACTGTGGCTACATTCTCTACAAAATGGAACGAGGATTTACGCAGATTATTGAAACCTGGGGAGCGGATCACCATGGCTATATCACCCGGTTTAGGGCGGCGGCCCAGGCGTTGGGACTGCAAACGACGCCGCGTTTCATTATCGTGCAGTTAGTGAAATTGGCGAAGAACGGAGTGGAGGTACGCATGAGCAAGCGGGCCGGAAACGTCGTGACGATTGACGATTTGATTGAGCGTGTAGGGCACGACGTGGCGCGTTTTTTCTTTCTCATGTATGCTCCTGAGACGCACATGACCTTTGATCTCGGTTTGGCGGAGGAGCGTTCGCAGAAGAACCCAGTGTTTTATGTCCAATATGCGCATGCCCGATTATGCAGCATTCTCCGCAAGGCGGCAGAAGAAAATCTTTCTTATGCGTCGGCCGACCCCGTGCTACTGGTGCATGAGAAGGAACGGATGTTGATTCGGGAACTGTTGTTTTTTCCTGAACTTATCGATACTATGGCGCAGGATTTTTCGGCGCATAGGTTGCCACAGTACGCAATGCGGTTGGCTGATAAGCTGCACTCTTTCTATGATGCCTGTCGAGTGATTGATGCTGATCGCCCCGAATTGACGTCGGCCCGACTACAATTGATTCAAGCGACCCGGATTGTTTTGGCGGAGACACTCACCCTGATGGGAGTTGCGGCTCCGGAGCAGATGTAATTTTTTTCATTTTTTTTCGCATGGCTTTTCATAAACACAAATATAAAAAGAAACGCGGGTGGGATGAAGAATTCTTGGTATTTGTTTTGAAATTAGTGAGCTCGACGGCCCTCTTTTTTATGGTGGCGGTCGGAGCCGATGTTTATCATTTGCTCCATTAAAGATATGACTGACACTATCACATTGTATCTGGTGCGCCACGGTGAGGCAGAGAATAATGTTCGTCATATTTTGAATTCAGCCCCAGTGAAGCACGAGTATTCTTTGACGGAGAAAGGTCGTGGACAGGTCAAAAAAACAGCAGCTTCTTTGGCGACAGTAGGAGCGAGTGCTCTCTACAGCTCACCCATTCTCCGAGCCAAAGAGACGGCGGGAATAATTGCGGAAGCTACCGGCCTCTCGATTGTTTTTGATGACCGTCTTTGGGAGGTGGGTATGGGGATATTCAATGGAGGTAAACAGGAAGATTTTCTCAAGAAATATCCAGAACCAGAAATGCGCCTGGCACCTGATGCGGTCGATGAAATGGAAAGCATTCTTGGAGTTCATGGTCGGCTCGAGGGTTTTCTCAGTGAATTGAAGGAAAAATATATTGGGAAAAAGGTGATACTCGTTTCTCATGGAGACCCATTAGAGCAACTTCATGGTATCTTGACGTACGAAAGTCCGGGCATTTCGGCCCGGGGCTGGTACCCGGCCAAGGGTTCGTGCACAAAAGTTATCTGGAGTATCAAAAGAGGAGCGTAACAATCGCTCTTTTTCTTTGACCAGGGGCTTAGAAGGGGTGTGGTATTATGGTAAGACAATGATGAAATATATGAACCCTCTTGCCCTCAAAAATACCTTTGATACCCTGCCGGGAGGATTACTTATCACCGATAAGCAATCGCGGGTCGTCTATGCCAGCAGGGCCCTGGAGCGGCGGACCGGTTTTTCGGTAGCCGAGATTATCGGCAAGAAGCCAGGAGAACTGTGGGGCGGGAAAATGAGCAAGCCATTTTATCAACACCTTTGGCAGACGATCGGGGAGGAAGCGAAGCCTTTTGTTGGTGCGGTCAAAAACATCAAGAAAAATGGAGGCGTGAATCCAGAAACACTGTATATTGCTCCGCTCAAGGATGAGCAGGGAGAGACCTGTTATTTTGCGGAAATTCATCCGGAATTTGAAGACCAAGAAGACGCTCGTATCTTTGGCCAAACATTTCTGACACGCGCTTCGCAGTTTCATACCGAGGAGAGCTCTTTCTCTTGGATTTTCAACAGTCTGCGGAAACAGAAAGATGGGATGTTTACCAGTGTTCAGGAGCCAGTGTTAGGAACGTCATTTTCCAGTTTGACGGCGTTGTTCCGCGAACTTTTGATTCATCCGACAGAACAGGCACTTTCTCGTCGTTTCGAAGATGCCCCGCTTATTCTGGCGGCGCAACAAGACCCCAAGGCCTTTGCTCGACTGTATGAGAAATACGCGCCCTCGGTAAGAGGTTATTTTATGCGGCGTTTAGAGGGAGACTCGCCACTTTCTGATGATCTTTCCCAGGAAGTATTTGCCCGGGCTTTTCGCTATTTGCCATCATTCCGGTTAGCCAACGCCTCTTACTATACCTATTTGCTCCATATCTGCCACAGTGTACTGATGAACCATTACCGGAAAAATCAGCAGGAGACCGTTTCTTTTTCGGATGAAAGGGTTTCCGCTCTGCCGGATAGTTCGGCTGGTCGGGAGCAAGACAATATTGATGTTTTGCTGCGCTCTTTACCAGCCAAAGCGCAGGCGGTTATGCTCCTTAAATACCGGGATGGATTCAGGGCCAAGGAAATCGGGGAGAAAATCGGCAAGACGGAAAATGCCGTGAAATTAATCCTGAGTCGGAGTCGGAAGAAGTTGGGAAAAATGCTCCGATAAAGGCTTCTGTAGTATGAAGAAAAAAGAGGGTGTCAAAGTGACACCTTTTTGCTTTTTTTGGTGTTTAACATGGTGCGGTGAAAAGAGGGGCCGTGACACATGGCTCCTGGGGTTCTTTTTTTGTCGCTTTTAGTGGTGTTATTCTCGACGAGTATTATAATTCAATAACTTTTCTGCTCTATGCCGCTCTATAAGATTCAAAAACGCAACGGGACCATCGTTGACTTCGAGCCAGAAAAGATTAAACAAGCCATCGCCAAGGCGGCAGCCGCGGTGGGCGAAACTGACCCGCTTATTCCCGAGACGTTGGTTAAAGAAGTGGTGTTGGATCTGGAAGAAAAGCATACCAGTGAAATTCCGGCCGTGGAGGAAGTGCAGGATACCGTGGAAGCGGTCCTCATCCGCTATGATTATGCCGAGATGGCCAAGGCCTTCATCCTCTACCGAGAGAAACGGCGTGAGGCGCGGGCGGACAAAAATGTAGTGGTAGATGTCGAAAAGACCATCAAAGAATATCTGAACAAACTTGACTGGCGCGTCAATGCCAATTCGAATCAGGGCTATTCTCTTGGTGGCATGATTTTGAATACGGCTGGTAACGTTATCGCCAACTACTGGCTGTCCCATATCTATCCCAAAAATGTCGGTGATGCCCATCGTACCGGTGATTATCATATTCATGATTTAGATATGTTTTCCGGGTACTGTGCCGGTTGGAGTTTGCGGGTTTTGTTGGAAGAGGGGTTTAATGGGGTGGATAATAAAGTGGAGTCGGCAGCGCCCAAGCACTTAAGCTCGGCTGTTTCGCAGATGGTCAATTTTCTGGGGACGCTCCAGAACGAATGGGCTGGAGCACAAGCTTTTTCTAGCTTTGATACTTACCTGGCGCCCTTTGTAAAGAAAAAAGAGTTGGAGACACGGGCCGGTGTCGAGAAATACGGTATGAAGTTCGCTTCCAAAAAGCAGCTGGAACAGTATGTAGAGGAGACAGTGTACGCTTATGTTTATCAGAACCTGCAGTCGTTTGTGTTCAACCTCAATATTCCGTCACGTTGGGGGACTCAGACGCCTTTTACCAACATTACCCTTGATTGGGACTGCCCAGAGGATTTGAAAGAAAAGCGTCTGCTCCTCGGTGGTCAGCCTTTCGAGTATACGTTTGGAGAACTGGGTCGAGAAATGGATATCATCAATCGGGCCTTTATCGATATCATGACGCATGGTGATGCCAAGGGCCGTACCTTTACCTTTCCTATCCCGACCTACAATGTGGGCAAGGATTTTGACTGGGAAGACCCTAAGAACCTGCCGCTCTTTGAAATGACCGCCAAGTATGGCACTCCGTATTTCCAGAATTTTATCAATTCTGCTCTCAATCCTGGTGATGTGCGCTCGATGTGTTGTCGGTTGCAGCTGGATCTACGCGAGCTACGCAAGCGTGGTGGAGGATTATTCGGTTCAGCGGAAATGACGGGCTCTATCGGCGTGGTCACAATCAATGCGGCACGCATCGGGTATCTGGCCAAAGGCGACAAAGAGAAGTTTTTTCAACAGATTGAGCATCTCATGGGACTGGCAAAGACGTCTTTGGAAATCAAACGCAAGGTTATTCAGGAATGGATTGATCGCGGACTTTTCCCCTATACCAAACGTTATTTAGGGTACTTGAAGAATCATTTTTCCACTATCGGCATCAACGGTATTAATGAGGCTATCCGCAATTTTACCGATGATAAGGAGAACGTCACGACGCCGTGGGGCAATGCTTTTGCGGAAGAGATATTGGTTTTTATGCAGGAAAAAATCAAGTCTTTTCAGGAGGAGACCAAGAATTTCTACAACCTGGAGGCTACTCCGGCCGAAGGGACAACCTACCGATTTGCCAAAGAAGACCGTAAGCGTTTCCCGGATATTTTGCAGGCTGGAACCGCAGAGGCACCTTATTATACCAACTCTTCCCAGGTGCCGGTCGGCTATACTGATGACGTTTTTGAGGTCTTGGATTTGCAGGATAATCTCCAGACCAAGTATACTGGCGGTACGGTACTGCACTGCTATATGACCGAGCGGTTGTCGAGTCCCGAGGCCTGCCGCAATCTGGTGCGCAAGATTCTGACCCGTTACCGGCTGCCCTACATCACCATTACCCCGACCTTCTCCATTTGTCCGAAACATGGATATTTGTCCGGAGAGCATGACTTTTGTCCGAAGTGCGATGCGGAGCTGGGGGTGAGCGGCGAACGGTACGACGAAGCTTACCGCAAGACCTATACGAGCGTGGCAGCGGCGAAATAATTTCTTTGAAAAAATAATTCATCTAACAAAAAGGCTATGTCTGAGGAAAACAAAGAAGCGGATAACAGCAAGCGGACACGCTGCGAAGTCTGGACTCGTGTCATGGGATATCATCGTCCGGTTTCTCATTTCAACGTGGGCAAGAAGGCCGAACACTATTCACGCAAACACTTTCAGGAGTGTGTGGCCGACAATGTCTCATTCGAGGCGCAGTATGGAGCCAAAGTACTAGCATGAAACTTTCGGCCATTCAGCGTTTTACTGTGCTCGACTACCCGGACAAGGTAGCCTGCATCGCCTTTACTCCGGGTTGTAATATGCGCTGCGGGTTCTGTCATAATCCGGAGTTTGTTTTGCCGGAAAAAATACGCGAGTTGCAGGACGCTTTCATTCCAGAAGAAACATTTCTTCGTTTTCTTGATGAGCGGCAGGGATTGCTTGATGGTGTAGTTGTTTCCGGAGGAGAGCCGACCATTTGGCCCGATCTGCCAGATTTCCTGAAGAAAATCAAAGCCAAGGGTTTTTTGGTGAAGCTCGATACCAACGGGCATCATCCGGAGATGCTGAAGCGGCTCCTACAGGAAGGATTGGTGGATTACGTGGCCATGGATGTTAAGACCTCACTTGCACAGTATCCGACACTGGTCGGGGCGGGGGTGAAACCGGAACAGATTGCTCGCAGTATTGAACTGCTTAAAGCTTCGTCGGTCCCTTATGAGTTTCGTACCACGCTCATCAAAGAGGTGCACCCGGAGGAGGTATTGGCTGACATGGAGACCCTGCTTCAGGGTTCGTCTCGCTATTATCTCCAGACCTTTCGCCCGGGACATACGCTCCATCCCGTGTTCGCTTCATACCACGCCTTTGCGCCCGAAGAAATGGCCGCGCTGGTGGAGCGCTTCCGGGGCGTCGCGACGGATGTTGGGATTCGCGGGTGAGTATTACTATATTTCTGAAGAAAAGAGAAGAAACAGTAGTTCACCAGAAGGGTTGATTTCCTCTGCTGCTGCTGCTATACTGTCCTCATACAGGCGAAGATGAGGTCATCACCTCGGAGCCGCAGAAGGAACGCTTTAAAAGAGCTAGTAAAGTCTGCCGGGCGCACCCGTAACAGTGCTGATGAAGGTTCGCTAGTGGGCGAATGAAGCAAGGTGGTACCACGTTTGAGTGTTCGAACGTCCTTAGCACGATTATTTGTGTTAAGGTTTTTTTGTTTTTATACCCCTATGTTTAAAAAAGTGGACGCCAAGGTGAGTTTTCCCAAGATGGAGGAGGATATCCTTACGTTTTGGGAGGCTGAAAAGATTTTTGAGAAATCAGTGGAGAAAGACTCGCCACAAGGAGATTTTGTATTTTACGAAGGCCCGCCGACAGCCAATGGCCGCCCCGGGCTGCATCATGTTTTGGCTCGTTCTTTCAAAGACATCATCCCGCGCTACAAGACCATGAAAGGGTATCGGGTAGAGCGTAAAGCCGGTTGGGATACTCATGGTTTGCCGGTGGAATTACAGGTAGAAAAAGCCCTGGGTCTGAAAAATAAGCAGGATATTGAGAATATTGTTCCTGGCGATGTACGGGCTAGTATTATCGAGTTTAATAAGAAGTGTAAGGAATCTGTCTGGGAGTATCGTGATTTGTGGGAAAAGCTCACTCGTCGTATGGGGTATTGGGTGGACATGGAACATCCTTACGTTACGTATGAGAATGAATATATCGAATCCGTCTGGTGGCAGCTCAAACAAATAGCGGACATGAAAAACAAAGAGGGCGAAAGCTTTCTGTATCAAGGCCATAAGGTTGTTCCTTATTGTTCGCGATGTGGCACGGCGCTCTCTTCACACGAAGTGGCCCAAGGCTATAAGGTGGTGAAAGACCTATCAGTGACAGCGGAATTTCCTTTGTTGAACGAGACAGTCAAGACATCGGTTTTGGCTTGGACAACGACGCCGTGGACGTTGCCTGGTAACGTGGCACTCGCTATTAATAAGAACATCACCTATGTCACTCTTGAAAAAAAGGATGAAGGCAGTGGCGAGAGGGTGCGTTTCATTGTTGCGAAAGATTGTTTGAAAAATATTTTTGGTGAAGAGGGTTACACCATCGTCGAAGAATATCTCGGAGAGAAGCTGGTGGGGAAGTCATATCAACCGCCATTTGCTTACTATACATCGGATACGTCGTTGAAAAACCATGAGAACGGCTGGAAAATTTATCACGCCGATTTCGTGACGACCGAAAAAGGTACGGGCATTGCCCATGAGGCGCCGGCCTTTGGTGAAGAAGATATGGATCTGGCCCGGGCCGAGAAGCTTCCTATCATTCATCATGTGACGCTTGAGGGATTGTTTGAAAAAGAAGTAACGGATTTCCCTGGTCTGTTTGCCAAGCCCAAAGAGGACCCGCAAGCAACCGACGTTGAAATTATTAAGTACTTGGCGCGGCAAGGAGTATTATTTTCTAAAGAGAAATACGAACACGAATATCCCTTTTGTTGGCGCTGCGATACGCCGCTTGTGTACTATGCCAAGCCATCTTGGTTTATTCGTATGAGCGAGCTGCAAGATGATTTGGTGAAAAACAACCAGTCTATTCAGTGGGTACCAGAACATATCAAAGAAGGCCGTTTTGGGGAGTGGCTCCGCGGGGCCAAGGACTGGGCCATCTCGCGAGAGCGTTATTGGGGGACGCCGCTGCCGATATGGCAGTGTGAAACGTGTGAATATATAAAAGTAGTAGCATCTCTCAAAGAAATAACGGAACTGTCCGGTCAAACTTTAGCTGATGTGCACAAGCCGTATATTGATGATGTAACGTTTCCTTGCAAATGTGGCGGTGTCATGAAACGGACACCGGAAGTCATGGATGTCTGGTTTGATTCCGGAGCTATGCCTTTGGCACAGTTCTTATATCCGAATCAAGCGGACGAAGAGACTAAGAAAAAAATTGTAGGAGAGAAATATTTCCCGGCTGATTATATTTGCGAGGCTATTGATCAGACGCGAGGATGGTTCTACACTTTGCACGCTGTCGCGACACTGCTTCATAAAGCAAAAAAAGTACCGACAGGGAATGCTTATAAAAATGTTATTTGTCTCGGGCATCTTTTGGACGCTGAAGGCAAGAAGATGTCAAAATCTCGTGGCAATGTCATTGATCCCTTTCAAATGTTTGAAGAATTTGGAGCTGATCCACTGCGCTGGATGTTGTTTTCTATCAATCAACCTGGTCTGCCGAAGCGTTTTGACCTGAAAGGTATGCGCGATGTTCAGAATCGAGTCTTCCGTATGTTGTGGAATTCGTACTCATTTTTTGTGACCTATGCCAATATTGATGAGTGGGAACCTTCTTTGGAGAAGGATGGTGAGTACAAGTCTGCCGTCTCAAAAAATTATCTAGACCAATGGATATTGGCTGAATTGCACGGCCTCATCAACGCAGTAAACGATAATTTGGAGAACTATGATGTATATGGCGCGACGAAAGAGATAGAGCAATTTATTGATAATCTCTCCAACTGGTATATTCGATTGAACAGGAACAGATTTTGGAAAAACGAGAATGATAAAGACAAAGAAGACGCTTACACGACGCTTCACCAAGTATTAGTTATACTAGCGAAAATAATGGCACCGTTTACGCCGTTTATTTCAGAGGAAATCTACAAAAGCCTCACAAAAAAAGAATCTGTACATCTCGCTCAGTATCCTCAGAAAGCGCTTATTTCGTTTGTTGATGAAGGAGAAACACTTATGATGCTTATGCGGAGTGTCAGGCTCACTGTAAGTTCTGGTTTACAACAGAGATCGCAGAATAAAATCAAGGTGAGACAACCGTTATCTCAGGCAAAGATTAACTTCCCTGAATTGGAAAAATTGAAAGATGAAAACGGTAAGTTGTTTGATGAGTTAGTAGATATATTCTTGAGAGAACTGAATGTAAAAACCGTAGTGTTCGATTCTTCGGTTGAAGTAGGCGTGGCAATAATCGACACAGAAATCACTCCCGAGCTGAAACTTGAAGGAGAGGCGCGGGAAATTATTCGGGCTATTCAAGAAGGCCGCAAGAAAGCCGGCTTCAATGTCGAAGACCGTATTACGCTTGGGTACGTCGGCAAGGAGCACGTTTTTGATGTTTTCCAAGACATGATTACCAAAGAAGTGCTCGCTACCACGGTAGTAAAACGAACTCTTTCCGATGCTGAATACGAGGAAACAGTAGAAATCGAAGGGGGAAAGTTTGCCTTTACGTTAAAAAGAGTATGAAGAGCGACATTAGTAATTGGCAGGAACTAGAACGGGAAATAATGTTTCAGAGATATGGACGCGGTATAGAGCGCGTGAAGTTCCGTTTGCCACATGGTGTAGAAACAGATTTCTATCTTTGGTCTGGCCATGATAGTATCGCTTGTTTAGCCTTGACCAAAGATAAGCAGGTTATTCTCGCAAAACAGTTTCGTCCTGGTCCGCAAAAGGTGCTGTTGGAAATACCAGGTGGAGGATTGAAGGTCGAGGAATTACCAGAGGAGGCCATGGCGAGAGAATTGTTTGAGGAGACTGGGTATCAGGGTGAAATAGCATTTGTGACTACGATTATTCCGGATGCGTATTCGCAAAACATAAAGTATGCCTTTGTAGCTGTGAATTGCGAAAAAATGGCTGAACCAAAACTGGAAGATAATGGCGAATCAGTAGAGGTAATGTTACTGTCACTTGATGACTTCCGAAAACATATTCGTACTGGCCAGATGACAGACGTTGAAATCTCGTATCTTTGCCTTGATCACCTTGGACTTTTGAAAGAAGAATAAAGTAAATTTTTTTATTTTCTCTTCTTCAAAATTCTCGATTCGAAATTCTAGATTCAATCCCAAATGGAACTTCGCTATAATGCCATCGTGCTGAAAAAGAAAGAGGTTGGTGAAACAGACCGATTGTATACGCTGTACACCGATACGGGAGGCAAGATCCAGACGGTGGCCAAGGGAGTGCGCAAGGCCGAAGCCAAGCTGGCAGGACAATTGGAGAATCTGGTGCACGGCTTGGTGATTATCGTGAAGGGACGTGGCATGGGCAAGATTGCTGGCGCGGTGGCCGAACATAGCTTTTTATATATCCGCCAAGACCTCGATACGCTCAAGCGAGTGCTTGAGGCGGTCAATATCTTTGATCGGCTGGTGGGCTGGGAAGAACCGGATGCAGAGCTGTTCAACCTTTTGGCGACCTACCTTGCTTTAGCCAACGAGCTGGCCAAAGAAAAGAAGGGAGAAAAAATACTGCTATTGACTGAAGGATTCCTCTTTCAGCTCTTCGCCCATTTGGGCTACGAGATAGAGACGGGCGTCTGTGCCGTCTCGGGGGAAAAACTGGCTCGTGGGGACAAACATTTTTTCAGTCCCAGCGCCGGTGGCATGCTGCGCGGGGAGCATGTGCGTGATGCAGAGGGTTCGTTTCCTATCAGTGAGAGCGCTATCAAATTGATCCGTCTTTTCTTGCATAATAAACTCGAGGCCTTATCAAAAATTTCAGTGCGGGCAGATGACGTACGCGAAACGCGTCAGGTGGCCGCACGATTTTTTCAGTGGATTGAAGGATAGCGGTTTGTTTCCGTGGTTTGTGACTGAGCGGCTTCTTTGCTACAATAGGGGCACAAAACAAATATCCCTATGAGCTTTGAGGAATTAAATGGTTCGCTTCACGGTCGCGATGCGCATTTGGAACGAGTGCGGAAGCCGACTGCTTTTGAGCCGGGTGGCGCTGCCCCTGACGAGGGGACGCTTGCTCAGTTCAGCAAGACCGAGCAGTGGTCCCAACCGAAAACAACCCCATCGACCAAGTTGGTCGGGGTGACGTTCGAAGATATCAGTGGCCGGCAGCGCCGGAAAAAAATAGCGTTGATACTGGGCGGTATCGCGCTCGTGTTGGTGTTGGGTGGGTTGGCGTACAAGATGCGCACCTTGTTGTTTAATGTGGACAGGGTGCAACTGAGCGTATCGGGGCCGAGCGAGGTAGCCAGCGCCGAGTCGACGAGCTTTACTTTTATCTATGCTAATAATAATCTTATCGCCCTCAACAATGCGACGTTGATACTGACTTATCCGGAAGTTTTTCATCCAGAGGCGCAGCCGGCCATGAAGATCAGTGCTTCTCAGGCGGAAATCACTTTGGGCGCCATCAAGGGTCGCTCTCAGGGCAAGGTGGTTCTAGTAGGGAAGTTTTACGGTTCGAAAGGCGATCACGTGCTCATTCGGGCTACGCTTCGTTACGCGCCTAATAATGTGACCAGTCTTTTGGAGACGGAAACCACTCTGACGGTCAATGTCGCTTCTTCGCCACTTTCGCTTGAGATTGAAGCGCCACTTGAACTGGCTTCCGGACAGAATGTCGAATATACTCTCCAATATAATAATACCGGTGATCTCGGTTTTTCTAATCTGAAAGTCCAGGCCGACTACCCGGCCGGATTTGAGTTTGTGGAATCCGAGCCTCGTCCCGCGTCAGGAAATAATCTGTGGCACGTCGGTGACCTGATAACCCGCGGTAGTGGCAAGATTATCGTGCGAGGGACGCTCTCCGGAGAGCGTGATGAGCGCAAGTCAATCACAGCGCGTATCGGTTTTTTCCAAGGCGACGGAAATTTTGTTTCTTACAGTGACAATGAACGCAAGACGGTCATCGTCGCTTCGCCGCTTACCATCACACAGAAAGTAAATAATCAGACGGACGCTGCTATCGATTTGGGAGGCAGCTTGAAGTATGATGTAACCTACAAAAATGAGGGTAACATCGGCGTCCGCGGGGCCATCGTGACAGTGGAAATAGATTCTCCTTATCTTGATTTCGGCCGTTTGAATTTGAGTGCCAAAGGAGCCTATGATGAGAAAAGTCACTTGATTACTTGGAAAGCTTCCGATGTGCCGAGTCTGGCCAAACTTGAGCCGGGCCAGGGCGGAACAATTTCGTTTTCCGTGCCGGTGCTCAGCGTCATCAGCGAGAGTTTGCAGAACGAACGTAATCTGACTATTCGTTCGGTAGCGCGCATCGACAGTTTGGACATTCCGTTGGCGCTTGATTCTAACAAGATTATTGCCAGTAACGTGACGACTGTGAAAGTCAATACGGCTGTCGAGGCCAAGCTCTCTGGTTTTTATCAGGATACGACTTTGTCCAACGCCGGTCCTCTGCCACCGAAAGTGGGGCAGGAGACGAGCTATACGTTTCATATGGCATTACACAATACGTCCAATGACGTGACCGACGCTCGAGTGATTATCTCTCTGCCTTCAGGCATGCGCTTCACGGGTAAGTTTTCGCCCGTAGAGGAGAGGATGCTGTTTGATTCCCGCACCAACGAACTGACCTGGAATGTTGATACTTTGGCCGCCCGGGCAAATCGCGAGCTCCTTTTTCAGATAGCGGTGACTCCAGACCCCAGTCAGGTAGGCGCGGACGTGCCGCTGGTGAATAGTTTTACTTTCAGTGGAAAAGATTCTTTCACCGGCAAAGATATTACGGTTTCCAGCAAAGCTCGTAAAACTAGTAATCTGCCCGAAGATCCGGTTGCCGCAGCAGCGGGTGGCGCGGTCCAACCAGCGAATTGATATGGCCTTTATCTTTACGAGAGGAAAAGACGGTTGCCGGCGCGGGGAACTTTCGACGAAAGCAGGGAGTCTTCATACTCCCTTTTTTATGCCGGATGCCACGCGGGCTTCGGTGCGCGGGCTGGCCACAGAAGATCTCGAAAAAATCGGCCTTGAAGCGTTGGTGGTTAATACCTACCATCTCTTTTTGCAACCGGGAGAGGCTTTGATTCAAAAAGCCGGCGGGATACACCGATTCATGAATTGGCAGAAACCGATACTCTCTGATTCGGGAGGATATCAGGTGTACTCACTCATCCATCGCAACCAAGAAATGGGACGCATCACCGAAGAAGGAGCTGAATTTAAATCAGTGTTCGATGGTTCTAAACATCTTTTGACACCGGAACGGGCCATGCAGATTCAGTTCGATCTCGGCGTCGATATGATGGTGGTCCTGGATGACCCGCGGCCTAATGACGCCTCGGAAGAAGATATCAGGGAGGCGGTAGAGCGGACCATCCGTTGGGCTAAACGTTCCAAAGAAGAATATACGAAACAAGTGGTAGCGCGCGGATTGACCGAAGACACCCGCCCGCTTTTGTTCGGAGTGGTGCAGGGTGGCATGGTAGAGGCGCTGCGTAAGCGCTGTATCGACGGTTTAGTAGAATGTGACTTCGATGGCTATGGCTTTGGGGCACGGCACATCGATGGCGAAGGGAATTTTTTGGAAGATATAATGCGCTACACCGCTTCGATTATTCCTGAGGACAAGATTCGCTTCGCACTTGGGGTAGGGACCCCGGAAGACATCGTGCGTTCTTATCAGTACGGTTGGGATATGTTTGACTGTGTTATTCCGACACGTGAGGGAAGACACGGAAGATTGTTTTTATGGAAACATAATCTTCAAAACCAAAATACCAAAACCCACATACCAAACAGTCATCAGATTTTGGCAGATGATTTCTACGAAACTATCAATATCAAAAATGAGCAGTTCAAGGAAGACTTTACCCCAGTGGATCCGACTTGTGACTGTACACTGTGCACACAATATACGCGTAGTCATCTCAAACATTTGTTTCGTGTAGAAGAACCACTGGCACCGCGTTTGGCGTCCGAACATAACCTGCGCTTCTATATGCGCCTGATGGAGCAATTGCGCCAGTCTTCTTGAGAAGAAAAGAAGTAAAAGAAAAAGCGCGCCGGTACCGGAGTACAGCGCGCTGTGTGGGTGGTGCTCGTTGGCACCTAGTTGGATGGTGGTGGCTTGCGAGCAACCTCCAAGACGTTGCCACAGGGGCAACGATAGACGAATCTGTCGTTGTGCTCCTCGGTTAGCCTGGTATCTTCCTGACAGACCGGGCAGGGAACGGCTTGCAAGCTCTTCATCCAGCGGTAGACCCCGTAGAGCACGATAGCTCCGAGGAGGAGAGCGATGACTTGTGAGGATGTCATGGGGACTCCTATTGTGGTCAGTCGGGGTAGTGCTCGCAACCGCAAGCTTGGCAGCGGTAGCGGGGTGTCTCCATGACCAGCGAGAGATTGTCGCGTTTGGCGACCTTCCCACACTCTGGGCAGGGAGCGGTCCGTTTGAAGAGAGTGGTTCGTGGCCACGGTATTGACAGGACAGCAACCAGCCCGACCGCAAGAATGATGAGCAACGTTTCTGGTAAGTAGGTGTAATCTAAGATTTCCATGAAACCTCCTAAGTTTTTTAGTTGAACAAACAGGCTTTTGCCTGTACACTGAAATTGTCAAATAACCTAGGTAATATACACGAAATAAGCTATTTTGTCAAGACTCTTATGACTGAAGAAAAAAATGATTTGATGGAGAAAATAGTATCACTGTGTAAACGGCGGGGGTTTGTGTATCCTTCTTCTGAGATTTACGGCGGGTTTGCAGCGGTTTATGATTTTGGTCCCTATGGCGCGGAGCTCGCCAAAAACATTCGCGAAGCTTGGTGGCAAGCGATGGTCTATGAACACGACAACATTGTTGGTCTCGATAGTGCTATTTTTATGCACCCTAAAGTTTGGGAAGCATCTGGGCATGTTGGTGGTTTTTCTGATCCTTTGGCTGAGTGCAAAGAATGTCATGCTCGAGTGCGGGTTGATCATCTGCTCGAAGAGGCAGGTGTCTTTGCTGATGAAAAAATGAGCGAGGAAGAAATCAATACGCTTTTTTCTGACAACAAAGACAAGATAGTGTGCCCCAAGTGTGGTAAGAAAAATTTTTCCGAAGCCAAGAGCTTTAATCTCTTGGTGCAGTCGAACCTAGGTAACTTTACCGGAAACTGGACCAAAGAACCGACCTACCTGCGGGGCGAGACTTGTCAGGGTATCTATGTTAATTTCAAGAACGTGCTGGATTCTTCTCGGGTCAAGGTGCCGTTTGGCATCGCCCAAATCGGCAAGGCCTTTCGCAACGAAATTACTGCTCGGCAGTTTATTTTCCGCAAGCGCGAATTCGAGCAGATGGAGATGCAGTACTTCGTCCATCCGGATGCCGCCACGGAGGCCTATGAAGAGTGGCGCAAGAAGCGTTTCCAGTATTATATCGATCTTGGGCTGAAGTCTGAGAACCTGCGCTGGCACCAACATGAGAATCTGGTGTTCTACGCCAAGGCCGCTTGGGATATCGAGTACAAGTTTCCTTTTGGTTTCAAGGAATTGGAAGGGGTGCACAATCGCAGTGATTACGACCTGACCCAGCATTCGAAATTTTCTGGGACGGACTTGTCCTATCGTGACCCACAGACCAATGAAAAATACATCCCTTGGATTGTGGAAACTTCGGTGGGTCTGGATCGTACTTTCCTGGCGGTTATCACGGATGCTTATACCGAGGAACAAGTAGGTCCCTCCGAGGCGGGCAAGGAAGGGGACACGCGTATTGTTCTGAAGTTCCCCAAGAAATTGGCGCCTGTACAGGTAGCGGTGTTTCCACTGATGAAGAACAAACCGGAACTTGTTGACAAAGCGCGTGAGGTGTATCTGGCCTTGAAAAAGGATTTCCGGGCCGAGTGGGATGATAACGGCAACGTGGGCAAGCGCTACCGCCGTCAGGACGAAATCGGTACGCCGTACTGTGTGACCATCGACTTTGACTCCCTGGAGGACGGAGCCGTCACCGTGCGTGACCGTGACAGTATGCAGCAGGAGCGCGTGAAGATTGAAGAACTAAAAAAATACTTACAAGAAAAAATGTAATAATGCCGCTATGAAATACCAGAAACATACTTTGAAAAACGGTCTCAGGATACTTCTGGCGCCGATGCAGGAGACGGGAACGGCTACAGTGATTGTGATGACCGGCGTGGGTTCACGCTACGAGACTCGGCAAGAAAACGGTCTGGCTCACTTTCTTGAGCACATGTTTTTCAAAGGCACTACCAAGCGGCCGACGGCCCTGGATATTTCCAAGGAACTCGATGCTATTGGAGCGGAATACAATGCCTACACCGGCAAAGACCGTACCGCCTACTACGCCAAGGTGGAGGCTCATCATTGGGAGACGGCCCTCGATGTGGTTTCCGATCTTTTCCTGAATGCCAAGATTGATCAGGAGGAAATTGACCGAGAGCGCGGACCAGTGCTTCAGGAACTCAATATGTATGAAGATATGCCGATGCGCCACATCGGTGATTTGTGGGAGCTCCATCTCTATGGCGATCATCCTTTGGGCTGGGAGATTATTGGACCGAAAGATAATATCAAGCGTTTCATGCGCAAGGACTTTATCAAATACCTGAACCGTGGTTATGTGGCGGAAAATGTGGTGATCGGGGTAGCGGGCAAGATTGACCCGAAAAAAGTGAAGAAGGAAATCGAAAAGCATTTCGCCGGCATCCGCACGGGTAAGAAGCCAGTCTTCAAAAAAGCACTGGAGAAGCAGACCAAGCCTGAAGTATTCGTGCAGCATAAAAAAACCGACCAGACCCAGCTCATTTTGGGAGTGCGGACGTATGATATGTACCATAAGGATCGTTATGTGCTGGCCGTTTTGTCGACGATTCTCGGTGGTGGTATGTCGAGTCGTTTGTTTATGGCCGTGCGCGAACGGCGCGGTTTGGCCTATAGTGTGCACACGATGACTGAGAGTTTCCATGATGCGGGGTATTTGGCTACCCAGGCGGGGGTAGAACATGCCAATTTGGAGCAAACTATTACGGTCATTCTGGATGAATACAAAAAGATGGCGACGGAAAAAGTAGAGGCCGAGGAACTGAAGAAGGCCAAGGAATATATCAAGGGGAAGCTGGCTATGGGATTGGAAGGCTCTGATGATGTGGTAGAATATCTGGTCAGTCAGGAAGCCATTCGAGGGGACATCGCGCTACCAAAAGACAAAGCCAAAGCTATCGATACAGTGACAGCCGATGACGTGTTGCGCGTAGCTAAAGATATTTTCGTCAATCGCAAACTCAACCTGGCCGTGATTAGCCCAAAAGCCGACAAGAAAAAAATGGAGAAACTTCTCATTTTTTAATTTCAAAATCCAAATGTCAAATATCAAATCAAATCCAAAGTCAGAATATTTAAAACAAAGAAATTTGGTTTTTGGGTATTAATTTGGCATTTGAAATTTGAGCTTTGACATTATATAGATATGACTGTGAACGAACAAGTGGAAGTGGGAACCAAAGTGCTTATTCGGACCGCGCTTCTGTTCTTGGCGGTCTACATCGCCTATCT
>JBBQYU010000009.1:0-21399 GCA_038208355.1 Candidatus Moraniibacteriota bacterium | reverse complement strand
AGGAAAAAAATACTCTCTATCATTAACACAGAATTTTATGGAAGCGACAGCATCTACGTCGGCAAGGACCGCGCCGTTATATCGTGGGACGCAAGTGGTGTGGTATATACTTGGTTTAGTGGAAATCCTTATGGGATTTCGTTTTGTTTTAAAGCTCCTTGGGGCCAATGCGGGGGCGGGTTTCACGAGCTTTGTCTATGGAGTGACGCAGCCTCTGGCCACGCCGTTCCTCAGCGTTTTCGGTGTTACCCGGGTTGAAGGAAGCGTTTTGGAATGGACGACACTTCTTGCTATGGCTGTCTATTGGCTCATTGCCTGGGGCATCGCGAAGCTCTTCGTTATGGGGAAAGCTGTTTCCACTCCGGAAGCCGCGTCCAAACTTAATGGACAAGCCTAAGGTGATACCTTTTCGTCTCAGATTTTTATTTCATTATTTATTATAATTTTATGAGCATTCTTCTTTGGATTGTCTTCGGCGCTCTTGTCGGATGGGTGGCATCTATGATTATGGGATCGAGCGAGGGTCTCGTCCTCGACGTTGTCTTGGGTATTGTTGGAGCCGTTGTCGGCGGCTGGCTTTTTAGCTTCTTTGGTGAGAGTGGTGTCACCGGATTCAATCTGTACAGTTTTGGTGTAGCGTTGGTTGGTGCTGTAGTATTGATTGCTGTTGTGAGGGCTATTCGATAGAGTCCTTTTTATTGTCGTAAGAAGCCGGTGACAATTGTCGCCGGCTTTTTTTCATTCTTCGCTTTACTTTATTCGCTGCGGAAAGGGAGAGATTCGAACTCTCGATACCGTTTCCGGTATGCCGCTTTTCGAGAGCGGTGCCTTCAACCACTCGGCCACCTTTCCAGTCGTGTTGCTTCAGGATATCCTTCTATTGCTGTTTGAGCAATCATCCCCCCTTTTTCTCGAAAAAATTTCCTCTTCCCTGGTTCTGTTGTACAGGAAAAGGAGCAGTAAATCAAGCCAGCCCCTGTTGTTTTAAAGCTTTTTATTGTACAATATAGTTGATTCAAAAGTAAAAATAAAGATTTATTTCTTTGGTATATGGAAACTCCTACAGGACTTACCTTTGTTGACCCCGCGGTAGTGGTGAATCAACTGGCTGTAGAGCCCGGAAGCGCGGTGGCTGATTTCGGTTGTGGTTCCGGCTATTTTTCTTTCGCGCTTTCCAAGCGTGTTGGTGACGATGGCAGTGTGGTAGCGCTGGATGTTTTGCCTTCGGCGCTGGAGGCAGTGGCCAGTCGTGCCAAGTCATTAGGTTTGGCCAATATATCTACCAAGCGAGTGAATTTGGAAAACGAGCAGGGATCTGGTCTGGCCAGCGCGAGTGTTGATTGGGTGGTGTTGAAAGATATTTTGTTTCAGAATCAGAAAAAAGATATTATCGTGCGCGAAGTGGCGCGTGTGCTCAAGCCGAGTGGACATGCCCTCATTATGGAGTGGAATCCCGACGAAGCTATGGTTGGTCCGGAGAAAAATTTACGCGTGAGTCAGGAGGAATTGAAAAAGTTGGTTTTGCGGGTTGGTTTTTCAGTGGAGCAAGAGCTTCCGGTTGGCGGTTTCCACTATGCTTTGGTAGTAAAAAAATAGCTTTCCCTCTATGTCTCTTTGGAAAAAAATATTCTCGTTTTCTTTCGTGCTGGTAGGGGCAGTGTCTCTTTCAGGATGTTCACTTCTCAAGCCGAGCTCCGAGCCATACAAGGTTAATCTGGAGGTGTGGGGGGTCTTCGATGACAGCGATGCCTACAGTACGATATTTTCTGAATACAAAAAAATCAATCCCTACGTTAAGGATATTACCTATCGTAAGCTGCCGGTAGAAACCTATAAGGATGATCTCATCAACGCGTTGGCGGCAGGGAAAGGCCCGGATATCTTTATGGTTCGCAACGCGTGGCGGAGCTCCTTTGAAGACAAGACAGTTCCGGCCCCAGATACGCTTATGACCGAGCGGGAGTACCGCGATACCTTTGCTGATGTGGTGGCTGCCGATTTTATCGGTACGGATAACAAGATTTACGGAGTGCCTTTGTCTGCAGATTCACTGGCCTTGTACTATAACAAGGATCTTTTTAATGCGGCGGGCATTGCCCGGCCTCCGGAGACCTGGGAAGAACTGGGAGACGACGTAAAAAAATTGACGGTCGTAGATTCGTTCGGCAATGTGACGCGGTCAGGGATTGCTTTGGGGACAGCCAACAACATCAATCGGGCGACGGATGTACTCACGGCCCTCATGCTGCAGTTGAGCGTCTCTACTCCCAACACTTCTGCTGCGAATCGTTTGGCATTGACGGACGAAAGTAGCCGGAAAGCCTTTGACTTTTATGCTGACTTTGCTCGGTTGGGCTCGCCCTTGTATTCATGGAATGCTCGGCAGCATTATTCCATTGATGCCTTTTCTGAGGGGACGTTGGCCATGATGATTAATTATTCTTGGCAGCATGAGGCTCTCCAACAAAAAAATGCCAAGCTCAATATTGGCATTGCTCCCTTGCCGCAGTTCCGCGATATGACCCCGGTAAACTTCGCCAACTATTGGGGGTACGCCGTGTCCAAGAGTAAACCATTCGCGGCGTTGGCGCCGGGAGAAACCGCTCCGGCTGATCCGGCAAAACAGAATACTTTACGCATTCACGAAGCGTGGCAATTTTTGAAGTTTATGACTTTTCCGGTCAAGAATAAGACCGTGACACTGGTCAATGGTTTAGCGGGCACCACCAAAGACTTTCCTTTTTCGCTGGACCCCGCTTGGATATATCTGGAGAAGACTCAGAAGCCAGCGGCCCGCCGCGACCTGATTGAAAAACAGAAGGATAATATCGTCTTATCGGCTTTTGCTCTCGGTAACTTGATTGCCAAGAATTGGTATCAGGGTAATCCGGAGGCGGTAGATGGTATTTTAATCGATGCGATTGAAAGTGTGTATCGTGGTGAAAAAAAATCCCAAGAGGCACTGGCCGCAGCCGCCAGCCGACTGAATCTTTTGAAGCGCCAGTAGACGGTTTTGGGTATCTTGCCAAAAAGAAGGGTTTGGGTTAGACTGCAATACGATGTAATTCAATCTTTATAGAGAAGGCGTCGCTTGCGCCTTTTTTCAATGGACTCTTATGGAAATACGTAATATCGCCATTATCGCTCACGTCGATCACGGGAAAACAACCCTGACCGATGCTTTGATGCGTCAGACGGGCATGGTGACCGCCGAGAATGTCTCAATGGATTCTAACGCTCTGGAACAAGAACGAGGTATTACTATTTATGCCAAGAATGCCGCTTTGCTATGGAAAGACACCAAGATCAATATTGTTGATACCCCAGGGCACGCTGATTTCGGTTCGGAGGTGGAACGAGTTCTGCGCTCTATTGATAGTGTAGTGCTGGTGGTGGATGCCCAGGAGGGCCCTATGCCCCAGACCCGTTTCGTACTCAAGAAGTCACTCGAGCTTGGTCTGAAACCAATCGTAGTTTTGAACAAGATTGATAAGCCGGCCGCCCGTCCGAAAGAGGTAGCAGAAATGGTTTACGAACTCTTCTTGGATTTGGGGGCGACTGATGAGCAGCTTGATTTCAAAATAGTGTATGCCATCGCTCGCGAGGGTATTGCCAAGCTGACTCTGGAAGAAGAAGGCAAGGATTTGTCACCATTACTCGATACTATCTTAGAGAAGGTGCCGGCCGCGGTACACGATACGCAGGCGCCATTGCGGGCCCAGCCGTTCAATCTCGGCTATGATAATTTCGTGGGGCGCCTGGCGGTGGCTCGTGTCTACGAAGGAAATTTAAAAGTAAACGATACGGTGTTGGTGCGGAATATTTCCGGTAAGAACGAAACGGGGCGTATCGTGAAGCTCTATACCTTCCGTGGGCTGGAGAGAGTGGAGGCTACCGAGGTGGAGGCGGGTGATATTGTCATGATTGCCGGACTGACTGGCATCGATATCGGTGATACCATCTGTGCCACGCCGGAACAGGAGTTGCTCCCAGTCATCGCTATCGACGAACCGACCATTTCTTTAAATTTTTTGGTCAATGATTCTCCCTTTGCCGGTCGGGAAGGAAAATTCGTGACCAACAAACAGCTGCGTGAACGTTTGGCCAAAGAGTTGGAAATCAATGTTGGTTTGAAAATAGATTTTTCCGATGATCACTACAAAGTGTACGGACGAGGAGAATTGCACGTCGCCATTCTGCTCGAAAACATGCGCCGGGAAGGTTATGAGGTCCAGGTGTCGCAGCCCCAAGTCATCATTAAGGAGGTTGATGGAGTCAAATCAGAACCGTTTGAAGAAGTCACTGTAGAATGTCCGATGGAGGTTTCTGGTACCGTCATTGAGAAAATGGGCAAGCGTAAGGGTATTATGATGGAAATGAAAGAGGGCTCCGGTGGCTATACACGGCTGATTTTCGAAGTGCCAACGCGTGGGTTGCTTGGGTATCGTGGTGAGTTTATGGTAGACACCCGTGGCGAGGGCACGCTCTATTCTCGAGTGCTTGGTTTCAGGCCATACGCGGGAGAAATCAAAAAGCGCGATGAGGGTTCCATGGTCTCAATGGCCACCGGCAAGGCTCTGGCCTTTTCTTTGAATAACCTACAATCACGTGGCGTTCTGTATATTGCTCCGTCGACGGAAGTGTACGAAGGTATGGTGGTGGGCAACGTGACCAAGGGCACGGATATGGCCGTCAATCCGATCAAGGGCAAGGCTATGAGTAACATGCGTTCTTCTGGAGCGGATGAAGCCATCAAGCTGGTGCCACCGCTCGAGATATCTATTGAACGGGGCTTGGAAATCATTCTGGCCGATGAATACTTGGAGGTGACGCCGCATAACGTTCGTTTGCGTAAGCAGTATTTAAGCGAGACGGAGCGCGTCAGGCACGCCCGGAAAAAATAATCGCACAAAAACTGTTTTCAAAAAGACCTCACAAGAGGTCTTTTATTTTTGCTCAGCCTTGACCACTCTGATGAAGTTGTCGGGCCGTTGGTCAATAAACAGTTGCCAATCAGGTGTCGTGGTCTGATAGGCCGGCAGGGCATAGAAGTTCCCGTTCTTACTCCAGGTGATGTGTTCGGGATTGTAGAGAATTTTTCCTCGGCGTGTAAGGACATAATAATCGTAGGTGATATTTTTTGAGCGTTTGTATTCCATGGTGACACACTGCCCCTTGAAGAATTCGCAGACCCCGATATAATCGCTCCAGATAGTCATGTTTTCAGCGTTAGGTAGGGTATTGAGATACTGAGCGGCTTCGTATCCTCCATAGCCCCAGGCATGACTGATAAGCGCATCATTGGGAAGAAAGCGATTGGCGTAATTGAAGTAGAATGGCGTTATGGTGAGAACGCTCGCTACGGAAGTAGCGAGAATAATCGCCGAGAGAGTGAGTTTTTTAAGACGGGGTGAAAAAAAGAGCAAAAAGTCCCAGGCTCCGAGGGCTGCTAAAAAGGCGCTGACAGGATAGAGCAGGATGAGGTAGCGTGGAATGGCCAGGATGTCGGAGAGTTGAAAGACCAGAAGGTAGAGGAAAAGAAACAGTATCAGAGAAAAGGTTTCGAAGGGCCAGCAGTTGTCGGAGGTATCTTGGCCTTGTAAAGGAGTGAAAACACGGCGCAATAATAGCCAGCCGAGAAAGAAGAGCACAATCGGGGTCAAGGAAAAAACAAGCGGGTTGAGTTCCAGGAGAAATTGTTCCCAGAGAGCGGGGATTTGAACATAACTGGTGGTGAGGTCCTTTATATCAAAGGGCGTATTTTCAAACAATGCCCAGTGGGGAAAGAAGAAACGTCCGACGATGAGGAGGGTGATAGTGAAGAGGAGGAAGAGGGAAAGGATGCGGTCAAGTATGGACAGGAGACGAAAGCGCCGGTTGGCAGTGTAGAGGAAAAAGAGGAGAGCGTTTTTGAAAATGAGGGTATCCAGGAAGAAGAGGGCGAAGCCGGCGAGGGGTAGCCAGGAGAAGAAAGCATCGCCTCCTCCTGAGAGCAGTTCTGCCAGGATATGCGGCTTGAGCCATACTGCCGGCAAAAAGAAGAGTACGGAGCATATGGCGAGGGCTACGACGGAAAGAAAGAAGAAGATATTCTTTTTGAGGATGAAGGTAAAGTCTGTGCGTGTCAGCGGAGCCGTTAGAAAAAACGGATGGAGCGCTGCCAAGAGGAGAAAGAAGGGCATAAGGATGGCGGCCGTGTATTTGGAAAGCAGAGCCAGACCGAAACCGAGTCCGGAAAAAAATATGAATTTCTTCTCTCGTTCTTTGAGAAGAGTAAAAAAACTGAACAGCGATACGGACCCAAAAGACCACAGGAGCGCATCGGGATTGATGATTTGGGATATCCCGAGGAGAATGGGGGACAGGGACATGAAGGCGGTAGACCAGAGAGCTACTGAGGTACGGGTAAGCCGGCGGATAATCCAGAAAAGAGCAAGGAGCAGGAGGGCGTTTAAGAACACAATCGGGAGACGCATGAGAAGGAGGAGATGTTCTATGCGCTTCGTTTGGCAGGTGGTAATCTTTTCCGGAGTTTGTGTGCATAGTGTTTCGGGATGTGGTTCTACTAAGAGCTCGACACCGGAAACCAGGGCCAGGCTGACGCCCGGCTTGTCATTGATGAGAGTTTTTTTCCAATTTCCCTCGGATACCGCCTGCCAGTACTGGGGGATGCGTTCATAGACCCAGTAGTGCTCGTCGGCCGTCATGAAGGCCGAGAGATGGCACAGGCTAAAGAAAAAATACCCCGCCAAAATGAGGGCCAAAAGGAGCGTCTGTCTGTTGCGTATCTGGATCATAGGACTTTCTTAGCATAGCATAATTTTGGCGGAATTTCTCGAAGGATTTTTTCGTGGTAAAATAGCAGTAGGATATTCTCTCTTGATGACATACTTATTGTTTCGTACCAGAATGTTGTGGTTGTCTGTTCTGCTGAATGGGTTGGTTTTTCCTGTTTTTGCGCACGCCGGAGTGATTACCGACGCAGTGCCGCTTTCACGGGTATTGCTGAATGCTCTGCAGTTCTTGTTGTCAATCGCGGGGGTTGTTGCTATAATTGGAGCAGTAGTAGCAGGGACACTCTACCTGGCAGCAGCGGGGAACGAAGGTCGCCTCAGGTTGGCCAAGAACGCTTTTATCGGGTCAGTCATTGGTGGATTAGTCGTAGTAAGCGCTTTGGTGGTAGTGAGTCAATTAACTCGATTTTTCTCCTAAAAGAAAAATAAAAATAGAAACATTTGTTCTGATGAATCCTGAGCGTGTCGAAGGGTTTGTGGGGATAAATACACTGAAAGGAGGTGAGAACTATGAATAAAATCAAAAACGCTTTGTACGGAGCTGCTTCAGCCGCAGTGGCTTTGGCCCCGGCCATCGCTTCCGCCGCAGATAACCCGGACCCGAACGCTTGGGGAGCTCGTGGCTTTAATAACGCACAGGACGCTGGAACTCCGACTGGTAGCATCATAGGAATCATTGCGAGTACTATGAACTGGTTGTTGGCCATTCTCGGTTTCCTTGGTATTATCGGCTTCGTTATCGCCGGTATCCTCTATCTCACCGCAGCCGGTGATGAGGACCAGATCGGCAAAGCCAAGAACGCCATGATGTACTCTATTATCGGAGTCATCGTTGCTTTGATGGGCTTTGTCATCATTCAGGCAGTCCAGGCTTGGCTTGGTACGTCATCGAGTTTCTAGTGATGAAAGATAGGAAAGCAATCCCGCTTCGGCGGGATTGTTTTTTTGTGCATGAAAAGATATACTCCACTATAGTGGTTGTTCTTTCGTAAATGGATTCTTATTTTTTAATGGAAGGAGGTGAGAATTATGAAGAATATAAAAAACGTGGCGTATGGAATAGGAGCTGCTGTCGCGGCCTTGGCCCCAGTCATGGTGAGCGCCCAGTCAGGTTGGGAGCGAGGTCTCAATAATGCGAATGACGCCGGAACCCCAGGAGGTTCTATCATGGGCATCTTGGCCAGTACTATGAACTGGCTCTTGGCCATCTTCGGGTTCTTGGGCATCATCGGGTTTGTTATCTCAGGTATCCTCTATCTCACCGCAGCCGGCGATGAAGGGCAGGCTGAGAAGGCCAAGAACGCCATGATGTACTCTATTATCGGAGTGATCGTCGCCTTGCTTGGCTTCGTCATCATTTTGGCGGTAGACAGCTGGCTCAATGCCAGTAATACGTTCTAGCGCGTCTCTCATTTTTCGCAAAAACAATCCCAGGAAACGGGATTGTTTTTTGTTTAAAAACTGGTATCATAGAGATGTTGAGATGTATTTGGTAATATAAAAATATGCGTGCGTTTTTTGTTTTGAGTCTCTTGCTTCTGGGGGTTGCGCTTGTTCCGCACGCTCCTGCTCTGGCGGTAAGCTGTGCCGCTGATTTTCATGATGAAAGTGGGGTGTGTTTTCCTGATGCTGCTGCTACTGGATTGTCGAACACGTCGGTAGAGACTATCCTCAAGAACTTCATGAACTGGACTCTGGCTATCTTCGGATTCTTGGGCATCATCGCTTTTGTCATTTCGGGGATGCAGTACCTGATGGCAGCAGGGGACGAGAGTACCATCGAGACGGCCAAGCGTAATATGAAGTACTCTATTATTGGTATCGCTGTGGCCCTTTCGGGTTTTGTCATCATTCAGGCTATTAGTACCGCTCTTAAAGGGACGGATGTAAATTTCTAAATTTTAGCTATGCATTTTTTCCAAAAAAATATTTTTCATCCTTTAGGTTTTTTCTTGCTTTTTTCTATAGTGATGGTATTTGGATTTCTTTCTTCCATTCATACGGGAGTGGCTGCTGGTCCGCCGCCGATGACTACTTCGGTTACTTTTTCTAATCCTTTGGGTTTCAATACGGTTGAGGGATTTTTGACCGCGGTTCTAGGAGAGATGCAGAGTATTATCGTTATTCTTTCTATTATTTTCATCGTCATTGGCGGTATCCTCTATATCACCTCGGCCGGTGATGAGGGCCGCATGAAGACGGCCAAGGGAGCGGTCACCGCCGCCATGATCGGTCTGGCGCTCGGCATCGCGGCCCCGTCTTTTTTGAAAGAAATTGGTACCGTGCTTGGTTGGGGCGCGGTCAGTTCCGGCCCAGCTGCCGGGGCACGGACCCTGACCGAAATAGCCACGAGCGTGCTTGATTTCCTCCTGTCTATCATTGGCGTCATCGGTATCATTATGTTGGTCATTGGCGGTATCATGTATATGACTGCGGCCGGCGATGAGAACCGTATTGATACGGGCAAGAAAATCGTCACCTATGCTATTGTTGGTATATTCGTGGCCTTAGCCTCTCTGGTTATCGTGACCCAGATTGCCAAATTCTTCGCATAGATTGAGTAAAAAAATCTCATCAAAGAAAAAAGCGGTGGTTGAGAGTTCTCAACTACCGCTCTTTGTTTGTGCACTTCCCTAGTCTCCCGACTATGGAATGTTTTATCGCTTGTCCGCCTCGCGTTCGAGGCGAAGCGAGTAGTGCCCTTTGCCATGGAGGAAACTACTTTCCTCCATCGGGACGTTTGGCACCAGTTGGAGCCGTTGTCCCGCTTCGTCTACCCCCACGTCGAACCCTTTCTGAGAGTTGGGTTCGAAGGGGGTGCTGCCTGTCCCTATTCTGGCTACGATGTTGCCAATGCGGAGCGGTGCCACCGGAAGTGGTGCCCGCTTAGCAAAGACACTGTAGTACCAGTCTGGCGGGAAGAAGCTTGAAAGGAACTTCCCATCCGGTTGGGTGAAGCGGATGTAGCTTACCACTAGTCCGTCGCGGGTCGCCCGAGGCAGTTCCCAGTCCGTCGCGGTCTCGTCGTCGCTTACGAGCCGGTAGTGACCAACTTCGAGCTTGCTTTGGCTGAGGCACCATCCCTGGTACTTCTGCCAAGCTTCCAGGTTGGGCTGGCACGCGATAATTTCCATTATCACCCATTGTTTCTTAGCGGATGATTCCCATGGCCATTTTCCTGGCTTGAAATGATTGCCAAAGAAAAAGAAAATGAGTATTCCAATGACGCCAATGGCAACGAGGCGTGGCCCCCACCATTTGAGAAAGAGAATAAATTTGTCGAGATTCATGATCATTTCCTTCCATCTTGATGTTGCCGTCGCCGTTGCTGAAAAGGTTCTTCTGGACGAGGTGTTGGTGACTGCGGCTGAGTGTTTTTTTGTCCACTGGCAGTAGCAATCAATGCTGCGATACCGAAACCAATACCTTCACCGATGCTTTCAATTCCGGGAATGTCGATGACTTGGCCATGCCCTTCACGGACAGACTTCCGCCGCCGGATTTCTAGGATGCAGTCGTGGAGTGACTTGTTTTCGCCTGCTTCCCCATAAGCTTTTTTTAAAGCTCTGGCCTGGCGAATCTCCGTCTCGACTTCGTACACCTCACCGCGTCGTTCAAACTCTTCACGAGATTGACTTTCAGCAGCTTTGCGTACTTCTTCACCTGGTATTGGCGAACCGACATTGATCTTGGTTATGATAATGCCGAGGTTGAGCCCATCAGGACGGCCGTTACTCTTCATTTCCTGATGGAAACGGACTTTTTCTTGGTCAGACATCTGGGTAATCTTGGCTCCGGTCAATAGTTCGGCCAGCGAGTCCATGAGTTCCTTTCTGGCAGCTGTGAGCTCTTCGAAAGTGAACTCCGTACCTTTCTGCTTGAGGAGCTGAGGAAGAATATCATCAAGAATCGTCTTGACACCAGTTTCCCCGCCGTTGTTGAGGTACTTTTGAAGTTCTGTGCCATCAGTGATATCTGGCCTGAAGGTCAGACTGGCTGGCGTAGTAACCTCTACCCCCACCCTGAAGCCTGTGGTCGGAACGCTTCCATCAATTGTATTTTCATCAGTTGCTTTGCAAAACAGTTTCACAGAAAAATCCTGGTTGATGGTGGTTGCTTGAACCGGGACGACGTCCTGCAGAAATGGCCAGTAGGGGGCGAGAATTACGACCCCTTTCTTGATGACCTTTCCACGAATACCTTTTACGGTAATGAGCCCAACGGTGAACGGTTGTGCGGGAATTACCCTCAGTCCGTAACCGAACATTGTTATAGCCACTCCCAACAGGACGAGGCCTGAGAAAAAGTTCATGAACATGGTTACAATACCAAGACAAGTGATGCCGGTGATGAGTGCCCCAATGGGGAGTACTCGCGGAGGGGAAGCGTGTTTTTGTGCCATGATGGCTCCTTTAATCAAAGTTGTTAAGGTGCGGGCTTGCCCGCTTTGTCGCGTGAATGCGGCAGACGGGGTTACTCGATACGTTCCCGGGATGGGAATGTGTTCGAGGCTACAGCTCCGCACCCAAGAGGGTTGGAAATTCTGTAACTATCTATTATAGCATAAAAAAATAGAAAAGTCAATAGAACAGGGCCAATAAGGGATAAAAAGAAGAAAATGCGCCAAGAATGGCTTATATACACGAAAAATGGCCATTTCTAGCCCTAGCCTGGTTGACAAGCCCGCATTTTTCCCCTATACTGGAAATACAGTTTGGATGAGTATGGAAGTTCGCTTATGAAGCGAGCTTTTCTCTTTTTAAAGACTGAACGCGTATTTTTAACCCGTTATTGGTATAACGTAATACTATGGCCAAGAAAAAAGAAGTGAGAGAAGAAGAAGGCGCTGCCGATGAAAGCAGTCTTTCGGGTCGCTTGGGCGAGTTCGGAAGCGCTGTCATGCAGATTGCCGACGAAAAGGGTATCTCGAAAGAACGGGTGCTCGAAGTAGTGGAAGCGGCCCTAGCCGCTGCTTACAAGAAGGACTATGGCAAGAAGGGACAGGTGATTCACTCGAAATTTGATGAGGTGGCGAAAAGTGCCAGCTTTTTTCTGGTGAAAGAAGTAGTGGACGAAGCCACTCGTGAGTTTGTCGAAGAAGAGGAGGTAGTGGAAGTCGGTGACGAAGTGGCGGGCAAGAGCAAAGAAGTACCGGAAAGAGTTGAGGAAGAAGCCGTCGATGAAGATCGGCTGCCACGCTTCAACCCGGAACGTGATATGCTGTTGGCCGAAGCTAAAAAATTGAAAAAGGGAGCCAAGGTCGGCGATATCATCGAATTGCCACTTCCTACTTACGATGAATTCGGGCGCGTGGCCGCTCAGACTGCCAAGCAGGTGATTATTCAGCGTATTCGCGAGGCGGAGCGCCAGAGTATGTTTGACGAATACAAAGAAAAAGAAGGCCAAGTGGTCAACGGTACCGTGCAGCGCGTCGAGGGCCGCAACGTCTTTGTGGAACTGGGCAAATCTGTGGGCGTGCTCTTTCCTTCTGAGCAGATCGAGGGCGAGAACTACCGAGTGGGCCAGCATTTGAAAGTTTACTTGGTACGTGTCGAGTCGGATACCAAAGGTCCCGGGTTGCTTTTGTCGCGGACTCATCCGGACATGGTACGTCACCTCTTTTCTCTCGAAGTGCCGGAGATTTTCACGGGCACCGTAGAAATCAAGGCTATCGCTCGGGAAGCCGGTTCACGGACCAAGATTGCTGTGTTCTCTGACGAGGAGGGCGTGGACCCGATTGGTTCTTGCGTGGGCCAGAAGGGGACGCGTGTGCAAGCGATTATTGATGAACTGGGCGGTGAAAAAATAGATATCATCGAATGGAACGAGGATGTGAAGAAGTTTATCAGCGCCGCTCTGTCGCCAGCCAAGGTACTTTCCGTCGAGCTCTTCGAGGAAGAGAAGCGCACTTTGGTGAAAGTACCGAGTGATCAGTTGTCACTGGCTATCGGCAAGCGTGGCCAGAACGTGCGTTTGGCAGCCAAGCTCACCGGTTGGAAAATTGATGTGACGGCTGATAGTATGGAAGAGGCCAGGGTGGCCGCTGAAGCAGCTGCCGCCGCATCTGAGGCGCCGACCGATGTTGTCTCCGAAGAGGCCGCTGTCGAAGCTGAGGAAACCAAAGAATAAAAACTAATCACTAACTACTCTTCTTATGAACTTATGGCACGAAGTTTCTGCCGGCGATGACGTTCCCAATATCATCAATGTCATTGTGGAGATTCCTAAAGGATCGAAGAACAAATATGAAATCGACAAAGAAACCGGTCTTATCAAGCTGGACCGGGCGATGAAGTCCGCTCAGGATTACCCGTTCGATTACGGCTTTGTCCCTCAGACGTTCTGGGAAGACGGGGACGCACTCGATGTTGTTTTGCTCACGACCTACCCGCTCACTACCGGCGTTTTAGTCGAAGCTCGGCCGGTGGCGGTGATGCGTATGATTGATGGTGGCGACGGAGATGACAAGATTATCGCGGTACCCAAGAATGATCCGCGCTGGGAAGAGGTGGCCGACCTGACTGATATCAACAAGCACACCATCAAAGAAATCCAACATTTCTTCGAGACGTACAAAACCATTGATGGTAAAAGTGTGGAGATTACCGGTGTCGAAGGTCGTCAGGCGGCTTTGGAAACGGTCAATAAGGGTATCGCTTTGTATCAGGAGAAGTACGGGAAATAAATGTCAAAATCCAAGTTTCAAATGCCAAATGAAATCCTGGTTTCCATTGTGCCAAAAATGTTTTTAATATTTTGGTTTGAGTCGCTGGATTGATATTTGTCATTTGAGCTTTGGTATTTGAATAGTTAATAAATGATTTTTATGGATATTACAGTAAAGAAGCTTCCGCAATCAAAAGTGGAATTAACCATCAGTCTGCCTTGGGCAGAATGGCAGGGAGAGATTGACCATGCGGCCGAGGGATTGGCTAAAGGCGTGAAGATGGCTGGATTTCGTCCGGGTAAAGTGCCGCGCGCGGTAATGGAAAAGCGCTTTGGCAAAGAAGCTCTGCTCTTGGAAGCGGCCGAGCACGTGGTCAGTCATTCCTATGGTCAGGCCTTGGAACAGGAAAAGATTGAGGCTATCGGTCAGCCGGAAGTGAAGCTGGGCGCCATGAAAGAGGGTGAGGCCTTCGAATACACGGCCACGACTTTTGTCATGCCGGAAGTGGTGCTGGGTTCCTGGAAAGACGCAGTGAAAAAAATCAACGCTGAATTCAAGAAGCAAGAAATAACCGTTGATGCCAAAGAAATCGAACAAGAGCTGGAGCGGCTGGCCAGTATGCGGGCCAAGCTAGTGACGGTCAATCGCGCGGCGCAGCTGGAAGACAGTGTCCTGGTTGATTTCACGGTGCTTCAGGATGGGGTAGTGATTGAAGGAGGCAAGAGCGAAAAACACCCGCTCGTTTTGGGAAAGGGCGTGTTCATCCCGGGCTTTGAAGAAGAGCTGGTGGGGATGAAAGAAAACGATGAAAAGTCTTTTGAATTGACCTTTCCTCAGGAGTACCATGCCGCTCATTTAGCTGGCAAGCCAGCCACTTTTCAGGTGAAGCTGCGTTTGGTGCAGGAGCGAGAGGTGGCAGCAATTGACGATGAATTCGCCAAGAGCCTGGGGCAATTCGAATCCCTGGCCCAGGTGAAAGAACAGATGCAAACCGGCATGTTGGAAGAAAAGAAGATGAAAGAAAAAGAACACCACCGTACAGAAGTGCTCGACGCTTTGGTTAAGACGGCCACCATTGAATACCCGCAGATTCTGGTGGAACAGGAGCTGGCACGCATGAAGCGTGAGTTTGAAACACAGCTGCAATCTCTGGGTCTGGATTTTCCTTCCTATCTTGAGCAAATGAAGAAAACAGAAGAGGCGCTCAATCAGGAATGGGAACCGCAGAGCAAGAAGCGTTTGGCCGCCAACTTGATTGTGGAGTCTCTAGCCAAAGAGCAGGATGTTACTTTGGAAACGGCTGAGATAGAAGCAGAGATGAATAAGGCAGTTGGATACTACAAGAACGTCAAAGACGCGGAGAAGAATATCGATATGGAGCGCTTGTACAGTGCCGTTGAAGGACAGCTGCGCAATGAAAAGGTCATGACGTGGCTGGAGGGACTATAAGTTTGATGCGGGATGCATGATAGAAGATGCAGGATTTTGTACCTTTCATCACTTATCACTTATCATTTATCATCATTCATATGAAAAACCAGTATCTTATCCCCATGGTGGTGGAGAAAACCAGTTCCGGTGAGAGGGCTTACGACATTTATTCACGCCTGCTTAAGGACCGCATCATTTTTATCGGTTCGCCGATTGATGATGGTATGGCCAATTCCATTATCGCCCAGCTTTTGTTCTTGGATTCTGAAAACGCCAAGGATGATATCAAAATGTATATTAACTCTCCCGGTGGTTCAGTCTCGGCCGCGCTCGCCATCTACGATACGATGCAGTATGTGCGGGCTGATGTGCAGACAATCTGTATCGGAATGGCAGCCTCGGCGGCAGCTCTCCTGTTGTCAGCTGGAAAAAAAGGCAAGCGTATGGCGCTTCCCAATAGTGAGGTGATGATTCATCAGGTTCTGGGTGGTGCCTCGGGGCAGGCCACTGACGTCGATATTCACGCTCGGCACATTCTGAAAACGCGAGATCGTTTGAACGCTATCTTGGCCAAACATACGGGACAGAAACTGGCGAAGATTGAGCGCGATACGGAGCGTGATTACTTCATGTCCGCCGCAGAAGCGGTCAAATATGGCATCGTCGACAAGGTGATACAGTAAGAATAGAAAAAACACCCCTCAAACGCAGGGTGTTTTTTTATGTCTTGTACGCTCTGAGACCGCTTCAGACTATTCCAAAAATTGGAGCAGGCTCTCGCCATTCATGTCTTCGGGCTTGGCAAGGCCCATGATATCGAGGACGGTGGGGGCGACATCGGAGAGTAGTCCGTTGACTTCGCTCTGCTCGCGCATCATTTCTTCAGCGCTCTTCTCACGATGATTATCCGGCGTAATGTACCAGAGCGGAATCGGATTGGTAGAGTGCTCGGTATCGGCTTCGCCGGTGGAGGACTTTTTGAGTTCTTCGACATTGCCGTGATCAGAAGTGATGATGATTTTTCCGCCTGCTTTCAGGATGGCCGGGACGAGAATAGAGAGACTTTTGTCAGTGGCTTCGACGGCTTTGATAGAGGCTTCCTCATTGCCGGTGTGCGCTACCATGTCGGGACTGGCATAGTTTACCAAGATGAAGTCATAGGTCTGCTTGGCCAGGCTTTTAATGAGGGCGTCGGTGATCTGGGGCGAGCTCATTTCTGGAATTTCATCGAAATGGGGAACGGTCGGTGAGGGGACGAGCAGGTGCTCTTCTCCGGGGAAGGCCTCTTCTTTGCCTCCATTGAAGAAATAAGTGACGTGGGCGTATTTTTCCGTTTCGGCGATGCGTAGTTGCTTCTTGTTGTTTTTACTGAGTACTTCTCCTAGGCTATTGATGATATTTTCGGTGGGGAAAGCAACATTGACCGGCAGGTCGCGCTCGTATTCCGTCAGGGTGGTGAAATGGAGTTCCAGTTTTTTACGGGGGAAGCTGTCGAATTGAGGAAGGGTGAACGCGGCCGTGAGTTCGCGGGCCCGATCTTCGCGGAAGTTGAAGAAAATAACCGAGTCACCGTCGGCGATGAGGGCTATCGGCTCCCCCTTTTCAGTTACAACGGTGGGCTCGATGTATTCGTCAGTGATGCTCTTGAGGTAGGATTGTTCCAGGGCCAGTAATGGGTCTTCAGTTTTTTCTCCGATACCTTCTGTCAACATGCGATAGGTTTTTTCGATACGCTCCCAGTTGTTGTTACGGTCCATAGCAAAGTTGCGACCGGTGACACTGGCTATCTTGCCGATACCGACTAAACGCATCTCACGGGAGAGCTCCTTGACCTGCTGGATGCCTGAAGTGGGGGCGGAATCCCGGCCATCGGTGAAGACGTGGACGTAGACCTCTTTCAGGCCCTCATTTTTGGCCATGCGCAAGAGGGCCAAGAGGTGGTCACGATGGGAGTGGACGGACCCGGAACTGACTAGTCCCATGAGGTGGAGTTTTTTTTTCTTTTCTTTGGCGGCCACAAAGGTCTGGAGCAGCATATCGTTTTTGTAAAAGCTGCCATCTTGGATGGAAAGAGAGATGCGGGGCATATTCTGATAAATCACTCGCCCGGCTCCCATGGTCATATGGCCCACTTCGCTGTTGCCGGCGGTATTCCAGGGCAGTCCAACGGAAATACCCGACGCCTGGAGCGTAGTCATGGGATAGAAACGGTTGAATTTGTCGAAGGTTGGGAGGGTGGCTTCCCGGATGGGATTGCCCTGAACGGAATTGCTCAGGCCCCAGCCATCGAGCACGATGAGTACGACGGGAGAATACATTTTTTTGTTTTTTGAGGATTAGCTTCGCTGAAGCATCCTCATCATATCATTGTTCCTTCTTTTTTGACAAAAGGACCTTGGAAGGCTATGATGAGCGTACAGTCTCTAAACAGTGAATGGCGCTCAAATCCGATAAAAGCCGTATGTTTCAAGGGTGTCCCAACAGTATGATGAAAGCATTGTTTCCAGTGATAAACACATATAGCGGGAATCAGCCTGTGCTGCACGAGCAGTCGGGTAGTGAACTTTTGATGTCTTCGGAGGATCGGACGGCAGTGTCGTATGATTATGCTCGTGTATTTTATTTTTTCAGCGGTTTTTTTGGTCGCGGGGGTAGCTCTTGGTTACTTGGTGCGGCAGAATATCGCTAAGAAGCAGTTGTCGACCGCAGAAGGGCAGGCCGCCAAGATGATGGAAGAGGCGGAGACCAAGTCGAAAGAAACGGCTTTGGATGCCAAGAATAAGGCGGTCCTTATTCTGGAAGAAGCCAAGAAGAACGAACAGTCTCGGGAAGAGAAGCTTTTGATTCAGGAGAAGCGCATCGAGAAGCGCGAGGAGCAGGTAGAAAAGCTGACTCAGGAAGCGGAAGCAGAGAAACGAAAACTCCTCCAAAAGGCGGATGAGATTCGTGCTATCCGCGCTGAATCAGAAAAGTTACGTGAGGAGGAGCGAGTGCGCTTAGAATCGGTGGCCAAGCTTTCCCAAGAGGAGGCTGCGGCCCAGATGTTTCGGTTGGTAGAAGAAGAAAGCAAGGACGCCCTCGTTAAACGGATGTCGAAGCTAGAAAACGAAGCGCATGATGAATTAGAAAAGCGCTCGCTCTCTATCATGGCTACCGTGATTCAGAAATATTCGCGTTCCCATGTCTCGGAATTTACCACGACGACGGTATCTATCCCTTCGGATGAGGTGAAGGGCAAGATTATCGGCAAGGAGGGGAGAAACATCCGCGCTCTCGAGAAAGAGACCGGAGTGGAATTGATTGTGGACGATACCCCGGAATCGGTGGTGATTTCCGGTTTTGATCCGGTGCGCCGGGAAATAGCACGCATCGCTTTGGAGAAATTGATCAGTGACGGACGCATCCACCCGGCCCGCATCGAAGAAGCGGTGGAAGAGGGGAAAAAAGAAATCGATACGAAAATTAAGGAAGCGGGCGAGGCCGCGGCCTATGATGCCGGCATCGCCGGGCTGCACCCCAAACTCCTCTATATTCTCGGTCGCCTGCGTTATCGTTACAGCTACAAACAAAATGTCCTGCTTCACTCTCTGGAAGTTTCTTACGTGGCTGGAGCGTTGGCGGCGGAACTGGGCGCTGACGTGGCCTGTGCCAAGAAGGCTGGCTTACTCCATGATATCGGCAAGGCGGTAGATCATGAAATCGAAGGTACTCACGTGAAGATTGGTATGCGTATTTTGGAGAAATTCAATATTGGCCAGAACGTCATCGACGCCATGAAGTGTCACCATGACGAATATCCCCACCAGACTATTGAATCGTTTATCGTGACGGCCGCTGACGCTATTTCCGCTGCCCGCCCAGGAGCGCGCAAGGAAACGGCGGAGAAGTACATCAAGCGTTTGGAGGAATTGGAAGCGCTCATCAATACTTTCCCTGAGGTGGAAAAGTCCTACGCCATTCAAGCCGGCCGGGAAGTGCGCATCTTCGTCAATCCGGAAAAGACCGATGACTTGGGCGCCATGAAGCTGGCTCGAGATATCGCCCAGCGTATCGAGGAAGAGTTGAAATACCCGGGAGAAATCAAGGTCAACGTCTTTCGTGAGACGCGCGCCGTCGAGTACGCTCGCTAGAAAATGGCTCAGGAACGGGCTATTGACAAAAAATGGCTTACCTATTGCATAGTTTGAAAAAAGGGCTTAGAATAAAGAACAGGAGATACAGGGCCTGAAGAAAAAGGTTCTCGCGGGCTCCACTAACTTGCGCTTCCGCCTCTCTGGCCACTTCATTCTGAAGGGCTACGGGTGGAGTTCTAAACTAGAAAGGCAGGTGAGAATTATGAAAAATGTAAACAAAGACGCACTCGTACACGCCATCATGGACAAGACTGAACTCGCTAAGAAGGATGTCGAAGCCATGCTCGAAGCTATGATTGACGAAGTGACGAAGGAGCTCAGTGCCGGGAACAAAGTGACTCTCACTGGTTTCGGAACATTCAAGGTTTCAAATCGCGCCGCTCGCGAGGGAATCAACCCTCAGACCAAGGCCAAGATTATGATCCCAGCCATGACCGTACCGAAGTTCACAGCCGGAAAGACATTGAAAGAAGCTGTGAAATAGTATCTGTGTTTGGAAGCCACGTCCGGGTACCGTGGGTGCTCTGGCGAGGTGAAAAAAGATAGGGCCGCAACCCGCCTTCGTGGCGGGTTGTCGCTATCATAGGGTGGCGTGCTAGTAGCGGTAGTACGCTCGCCGCCCGGAGGTCTCAGAAAATTTTTGTCCAGAGCAGAGAGTTTAAAAAGTATTTCGGAGTGTCGTATAGTGGTAGTACGCGTGCCTTGGGCGCACGTAGTCTGGGTTCGATTCCCAGCACTCCGACCATTTGACTTCGCTCATGGTCTTTGACCTGAGTACGAGTTGTGACGGAAAAGTCTATGAAAAAAGTGGTAACTATCGGTGGCGGAACAGGGAGTTTCATGCTCCTTTCTGGGCTGAAAGAGTACCCACTGGAGCTTTCGGCCATTGTTTCTATGGCGGATGACGGCGGCTCGACCGGCATCCTGCGTGATGAACTAGGGGTACTGCCTCCGGGCGATGTGCGGCAGTGCTTGGTAGCGCTGTCTGATTCTTCGGAGATGCTGCGGGCGCTCATGAATTACCGCTTTGAAAATGGAGGCTTGGCCGGTCATAGTTTTGGCAATATTTTTCTTTCCGCCTTGGAAAAAATCACCGGTAGTTTCGCTCATGGCGTGACCGAAGCGTCACAGATTTTAAACGTCAAGGGCGAAGTGATTCCGGTGACCAATACGGATACTAATCTCAAGGTGACTCTGAAAAATGGCCGAGTCCTTTCCGGTGAGCATGAGATCAATACGGATAAAAACATCAGAACCATCGGCGTGAAAAAGGTTTTTCTAACTCCCAAAGCCAAAGCCAATAAGAAAGCTATCGAAAAAATCTTAGCTGCCGATTTGATTGTCATTGGTCCGGGCAACCACTACTGTAGCATCCTGCCCAATCTTTTGGTCGAGGGTATCCCGGAAGCTATTCGGGCCTCGAAAGCCAAAGTGGTCTATAATTGTAACCTCATCAATAAGCATGGCCATACAGACGGCTTTACGCTGGATGACTATGTGACGGAAATAGAGCGCTTCTTGGGTGGGCGTTCTCTTGATTTTGTCACTTACAATATGCGCAAGCCGGCCAAGAATCTGATTGAACGGTACAGTATAGTTGACGGCGATTTGGTGGATTTTTCTCCTGAGAATCATCCGGATCGTCACTATCGAGTTTTGCGGGCCGACCTTTTGAATCGACATAAAGTCGTTTTTGACGCCGCAGATAAAATCTCCGAAGTGCGCTCTTTTATCCGTCACGATGCGGACAAACTAGCCAAGGTGTTGGTGATGCTCTTGGAACTCGGTGACTACGAAAATATCTTGCGGGATATTGTGTAGCGTCTTTTCCATCATTGACGCTTCCGCCGAGACGTGTCACAATGTTATGACGTTTTGTTTTTCATACTATGCCAGAAGAAATTCTCTACCCCATCCGTATCAATCGCTACATGGCGCTCAAAGGGCTCTCGACTCGTCGGGGGGCCGATGCTTTGATTGAGGCTGGGTTGGTGCTGATAAACGGTAAAAAGGCGGTTCTAGGCGATCGTGTCGACAATGCCTCGGTGAGCGTTGAAGTCTTGAAAGACAAGAAGAAGACTGCAGGAAAACCGCTCTATGTTGCTTATTACAAGCCGCGTGGGGTGATTACTCATTCGCCCCAGTATGCTCACGAGCAGGCAATTGAAGAGATCTCCGGTTTTCCGGGTACCTTTCCGGTGGGCCGCCTCGACAAGGACTCTGAAGGACTGATTCTCCTGACCAACGATGGCCGCGTGACCGAGCGCTTGCTTCACCCGCGTTTCAAGCATGAGAAGGAGTATGAAGTGACGGTGCGGGAAGACATTCCTTCGAACCTTAAGACGGTTTTGGAGGACGGTGTTTTCAGTGAAGG
>JBBQYU010000008.1:0-21756 GCA_038208355.1 Candidatus Moraniibacteriota bacterium | reverse complement strand
TGGTGTCTGGTGTTGGGGTGGGCTGCTTGATGAACTCCTTACGGCTAGTATCTAGATTGAGAATTGACACAAAGCTGGGGGGGGGGCGGTATCATGTGCATCAGTTATTTAACAACTCGAAAGGGGAATGCCATGAAATACTAACCTGCTCTTTTGTTCACATTCATTGTAACGCTTTGGATTTGGGAGAATTGAAATGGGAAAGATTTTTGTTTTGTCTACGTTGCGTGTCCTCGTTTGTTTGTGTCTTCTGGCTTTTCCGATGAAGCAGGCCGCGGCATTCTTTGTTCAACCCGAGGCTGTGCCGTACACCTACGATGGGCACACCTATCATCATGCCGCCGCTATAAACATCTCAGGAAGTATGACTATCATCTGGTACTGTGAATCGGACTACGTCGATGCTGCCTACGACCCTTCCAATGGAACATTCTCCTACTTCTGTGGAGGGGCAAATTCAGACTATTCAAATTTGGCCGTCCATGCGGCGACTGGTCTCGCAAGACTCTGCTTTAACGCAGACTGCTCTAGCAAAGCAGACTACTATCAAACCTCAAGTTTCATGGGAGGTTACAACAGTGTGTCGACTCCTTTGGAGGATAATCTGTATTCTGGCATAAACGTCATAAACACAGTTACCTATGATGTAGCGATGAACGCCAATCTAAGTCCGTCCAGAACTGGACTTTTTACTTTTCCGTTTAGTGGTGATACGGCCTATACGGCAAACGTAAGTGCGGTTATGGATCAAACAACCCTGGGGACAGGGGCGGTATATGCATCTGGTGAAAACAACGCGGTGCAGACATTTGAAGGAGAGACGGGGACCGTTGGTCCTTATAGCTTTGATAAAACATGCTATAGGAAATCTGATAATACTCCATTCGGCATCAGTTTTAACTACGTAGGGACTTCTGGATCGGGAGGTGCTTACTACCTTTGTTACGACGCACATCCAGGTTACGATTATCCCAAATCTTATCACACCGCCATATATGCCCCAGCAAGCGGCATCCTGTGCGTGTTCACCAGTCAAACTTCCCAGTCATCACCATCTGATGTCTGGAGAGATATAACCAAGTGTCCTTTTGCGAGTGCGCCCCAACAGAGCGGAATAACGTGGTCTAACTATCATACTTTTTACATTCTTCACGGACCACTGGTGCTGAATGGTGGCAGTTATACCTTTATGACGGTATTTCTCCACAGTGATGACCTGGTCAGTGGTATCCGCACCGCCGTCGAAAGTAACGGTTACGCTAACGTGGAAACCCTCCAACAAATAGCAGAAGTTGGAAATTACCCAGGGACCTTCGGGCACCACATGCACATAGAAGTCTATAAGTATAATGGTTCAACATGGGATCGTGTTGATCCTTATGGTGACGGCACAAACAATATTTTGTGGGCTCCTTGAACTTCAAATCTGAAGAAATAATATTTAGACCCTTGCCAGAATCTGGCAAGGGTCTCTTTTTATTTTTAAGTTTTTCCGAAGCTTTTAATAAAATCTGAGATTTGTCACCATTCGATCAAGGGCTTGCTTGAGCTCAGCTTCTTCTGTGGCAAAATAGTTCTCCATATAAATAGTGTAGATATACTGACCTTGAACAAGGTAGATAATTTTACTGCAATATCCACCCATATCACAAGTTTTGATGACTTTTCCTTGAGTGCCAGATACCTTTTCAGCTCCAACCGATTCCGAACTTTGTTCAACGGCACCTCGTGCAAAATTTCCTTCTTTGATGAAGGCATCTATCTTTTCGTTATTCTTAAAAATTGATATTGAAAAAACTCCTTTTGTTTGAGAGTAAGGATTTTTTGTTCCAAATACTCTCTCATAGGCAGGTCCAAATTGGATACTATAGACTATTGTTGGATCTTGGTAGAGATTCTCATTGAATAAAAATGAGGGCGGGTACGTCATTTTAAATCGATACTTTTCATTCTGATATATTTTCCACTCATTTTTTATATCTTCCTCACTCAGAGAGGTCACATTCTTCTTTGGTTGAGCCTGAATATCTCCCACTATAGGCGCTGTAATCTTTTGTGTGTCTAGTGCATTATCGTATCCCCTCTCATACCTCCATACAAACATTCCAACCGTGATGGCGATAATCACAAGAATACTCGCTCCAATCAATGTAGGTACTTTTTTATTATCCATATTCTCGTGGTTTAAAAATCTGAATTAAAAATTAATTTGTAAAACTCAATGTTGAAATGATTCTTTCTGCAACGCCATCGCTTGTATCTTTGTACCAAACTGTTATTTCATATCCATCACGATTATTCGTAATAAAATAGTAAGTTGCCTCTCCTGCTGATTCTTTTGTTGGCTCTTGGGTAAATTTTAGTCCAAGGTATCCATGAATAAGGATCTCTTTGTAGTTACCACGGTCATGAATCCTCCATTCTTTTGTGTCTGCAACATGATTACCGATATTCGGATAAACCGATATGTTAATAAAGTAATCTCCCGTTGTATCTTTTAAGCCATCTGATATTTTCTGACCGATTACCGGAGGCCTCCCTTCAATAGTAAGAAATTCTTTGATATAGAAAGAGGCTCCGTCTTTAAAATCAGAAAGCCATTGGGGTGGGTACTGTAAGGAGTAACCAGACTCTTTACTGGCATATGCTTTCCAATGAGTAATTGATATGCTTTCACTATTTGTTCCTATTTCTGTTAAACCGTCTTTGTCTGGAGGCGTTTTTTCGGGAGAGGCGGCATTCTGCCTCGGTTGGTATTGAGGGCCTTGAGTTGACTCTGTGGGTGGAATAATTTTTTGAGTGGACGGTAGATCTTGTATTCCTTCGTATTTCCACACAAACATTACTGCTGTGAAAGCAATAATTGTAAGCATGACTGTTCCGACACTGGTTGGTATTTTTTTATTTTCCATATTTTTATATGAGTATGCTCTGAGTATATATTCAGAAATAAAGAATGTCTATGTTATAAGTTGTTGCTTTCTTGAAATCTCGTGGTACAGTATGACTGACACGGGATTTTTTCTTTTTTATGTAGTATCTATGACGTATATTTTCAAACTCTCGCTCAAACCGGCCAGTTCGACTCTGGCTTTGGTGCGAGACGGGGCAGTGGTGGCCGAGGCATCGTGGCCGGAAGAGCGCAATATGGGACAAAAGCTTTTTGCTACCTTGCGGCAGCTCCTGACAGAAAACGGGCTCAAGCCGGAGCAGGTGAGCGACTTTGTGCTGGAGAGTGAGATTCCTGACGTATACACTTCTATGCGCATTGCCGAAACCGTGAAAAAGGTGTATGCTTTTGGTGTGAGTGTACAAACAAACAAACAGGGTTAGATCCCTATTTTTCCATACATACGGCTTTTGAAGCCATTTTTTGGTTTTTATTTGACAAGGAAAACAAACCTTGTTACAATCGGTGGTACTAGTTTTGAAAGTAACAGACTTTCTGTCTCGAATCGCCTTCTGGGTGCAAGGTCTACGGCGAGACCGAGTTGGAACGTTGCTTAAAGAGAAGCAGCTAACATTTTCCAACACAATGGAGCACGTGAGCGCCCCATCAACAAACGCGTAGTTTATCCGATAATCTCATAGGTCCTACTTATGAAAAGCCTCAGGCTTTCTGTAAGGAGTGTACACATGAGTGTCTTTTTATGTCCAAGGAAGAGAAAGCATTGCGGGTGAAAGATACCTTTAGTAAGGAGTCTTCTCTCTCGAAGCGTCGGTTTTTCAATAATCGCATTACGGTCTCTCTGCCAGACCTCATCGAGGTGCAGACGGATGCCTATCAGTGGTTCTGGGACAAGGGTTTAAAAGAGCTGTTTGACGAAATCAACCCGATCACCGATTTCACCGGCAAAGACTTGGAGCTCACTATCACCGATTACTACCTGGACGAGCCCAAGTACCCAGCCCTTATTGCCAAGAACAAGAACATTTCTTACGAAGCGCCGCTGCGAGCCAAGGCAACGTTGCTCATGAAACAGACTGGCGAAGTGAAGGAGCAGGAGATCTATCTCGGCGACTTCCCCATCATGACGGAGCGCGGTACGTTTATCATCAATGGTGTGGAGCGCGTAGTCGTCTCCCAGCTCATCCGTTCCCCGGGCGTGTTCTTTACTATGGACTATCAGAAGGGTAAGAAGCTGTTCGGGGCCAAGATTATTCCGAATCGTGGAGCCTGGCTGGAAGTCGAGACCGATTTGGATGGAGTTATTTCCGTCAAGATTGATCGCAAGCGCAAGCTGCCGATGACCGCTCTGTTCAAGGCCTTTGGTTTTGATGACAAGCGGATACGGGAAGAATTTGTCGATGCCGATAATGGCGAAGTGAAGTTTATCGAGAGTACCTTTCTGAAAGATTCTTCTCACAATCAGGGTGAGGCCTACCGCGAAGTCTACAAGCGTCTGCGTCCGGGTGATTTGGCTACTGAAGAGAATGCCAAGCAGATGATTAATGCTATGTTTTTCAATTTCGAACGCTACGATTTCGGGAGCGTCGGCCGTTACCGTTTGAACCAGCGCTTGTCTATTGATCGGGCTGACACAGAAGAGAATCGTATTTTAAACACCGATGACTTGGTGTTAATCGTGAAAGAAGTCATTCGTTTGAATAATGATCCAGAAGGACGTCCTGACGATATCGACCACTTGGGCAATCGTCGTGTCCGTGCCGTCGGGGAACTCATCCAGAACAAGCTGCGTGTCGGTATGTACCGCATGGTGCGTAACATCAAGGATAGAATGAGTACTTGCGAACCGGAGACCGTCGTGCCCGGCCAGCTGATTAACCCGCGTCCAGTAGCCGCGTCCGTGAAAGAATTTTTCTCCAGTTCTCAGTTGTCTCAGTTTATGGACCAGGTGAACCCGCTCGCTGAGCTGGAACACAAACGCCGTCTCTCTGCTATGGGACCCGGCGGTTTGACCCGTGAGCGCGCCGGCTTCGAAGTGCGTGACGTGCACCATTCTCACTATGGCCGTATTTGTCCGATTGAAACACCAGAAGGACCGAACATCGGTTTGGTGGGTCACTTGGCCAGCTATGCGCGAGTCAATGAGTATGGCTTTTTGGAGACGCCATATTTGATTGTGAAAAAAGAAGTGGCCGCCAAGAAAGAGGAATTGGTTCATCGTATTTTGGCCGAAGGCGTGAGTGGGGTGGCCAAGTCAGGTGAAGTTTTGACCGAAGAATTGGCCCAGAAGGTGGCGAGCAAACTGAAAGGCGCCACGGTCAAAGTCAAACCATTTGTGACCTTGGATATCGAATATTTAAATGCCATTGTCGAAGACCGCAAGATTATCGCTCACGCCCGTATCAAGATGGACGAGCATCGCAACGTAGTGGAGAGTATGGTGGAAGCCCGTGTGAAGGGGCATCCGGAAACGATTGAAGCGGAAGTGCTCGATTACATCGATGTATCCGTGAAGCAGTGTATTTCTATCGCGACCGCGCTCATCCCGTTCCTCGAACACGATGATGCCAACCGCGCCCTCATGGGTTCCAACATGCAGCGCCAGGCCGTTTCCTGTGTTATTCCCCAGTCGCCAATTGTCGGTACTGGTATCGAAGACAAAGCTGCCCGTGATTCTGGACAGGTAGTGCTTTCGCTCTACGCCGGAGAAGTAATCGCGGCGGACGCCCGGCATATTGTGGTGCGCTCCAAGGCCCCGGCTGGTGCCAAGAAGGATCATGTGGACACAGAATACCTCCTCCAGAGCTTTGAAAAATCCAACGCTTTTACTTCGATGAACCAGATACCGCGCGTGAGCAAGGGTCAGGTTGTCGAGAAGGGCGAACTGTTGGCCGACGGCGCCTCGACTGATCATGGTGAATTGGCTTTGGGCCAAAACATGGTCGTCGCTTTCGTGCCATGGGACGGATACAACTATGAAGACGCTATTATTATTTCTGAACGAGTGGTGCAGGGCGATCGCTGGAGTTCTATTCACATCGAAGATTTTTCTATCGACGTGCGTGATACCAAGCTTGGACCTGAAGTGGTCACTCGTGATATTCCGAACATCGGCGAGGACCGTTTGAAGAACCTCGACGAGAACGGCATCATCCGCATTGGGGCGGAGGTTTCTTCCGGCGATATCATGGTCGGGAAAATTACTCCCAAGGGTGAGGGTGATCTGACAGCAGAAGAACGTTTGCTCCGTGTCATCTTTGGTGAGAAGTCGCGTGACGTGAAAGATTCCTCGCTCTACCTCCCACACGGTGAACACGGTAAAGTGGTGGATGTGAAGATTTTTTCCCGCGAACGAGGCGACAAGCTGCCGATGGGAGTATTCCAGCAGATTCAGGTGTCCGTAGCTCAGATGCGTAAAATCTCAGTAGGAGACAAGCTAGCTGGACGACACGGAAACAAGGGTGTTATTTCCCATGTAGCGCCGGTTGAAGACATGCCGTACCTGCCTGACGGCACCCCAGTGGATGTTATCTTAAACCCGCTCGGTATTGCTTCCCGTATGAACATCGGTCAGATTCTGGAAACGCACTTGGGTTGGGCGGCCATGAAACTTGGCTACAAGGTGGCTAGTTTGGCGCTTGACGGTGTATCCGAAGAGGACATCAAGGGTGAACTGAAAAAAGCCGGTCTGCCGCAAAATGGCAAGATTCGTTTGGTGGATGGCAAGAGCGGACAGCCGTATGACAATGAATCCACAGTGGGAGTCATGTATATCATGAAACTCAATCACTTAATCGAAGACAAGCTGCACATGCGCAGCATCGGACCCTACTCGCTCATCACTCAGCAACCGCTCGGTGGCAAGGCGCAGTTCGGCGGCCAGCGCTTCGGTGAAATGGAAGTGTGGGCGCTGGAGGGTTATGGTGCCGCTTATACGTTGCAAGAAATGTTGACTATCAAATCCGATGATGTTTTGGGCCGTTCCAAGGCCTATGAGTCGATCATCAAAGGGGAGCCGATCAAGAGCCCGAACCTGCCGGCCTCATTCCACGTGTTGGTCAATGAGCTGAAGGGTCTGTGCCTCAACGTCGAATTGAAAGGTGCCAAGACAGAGCCCGAATCGTCTCTCGACGGCGATGTCGAAACTGTCTAACTCTCTTTCACTCAAATAGCTTCAAACAATCCTATGGAAAACATCACAAAAGTAAGCGATTTCGACAGTGTGAGACTCACTTTGGCTAGCCCGGATCAGATTTTTGAATGGGCCAAGGGTGAGGTCACCAAGCCGGAGACTATCAACTACCGGACACAGCGTTATGAACCGGATGGGCTGTTCTGCGAGAAAATTTTCGGTCCGTCCAAGGACTGGGAGTGTTACTGCGGTAAGTACAAGCGCATTCGTTATAACGGTATCGTCTGTGATAAGTGTGGAGTGGAAGTGACTCGTTCCATCGTTCGTCGTGAGCGGATGGGTCACATCAAACTGGCTACGCCGGTTTCTCACATCTGGTTCTTGCGCGGCGTTCCGTCCAAAATCGGGCTCGTGCTCGGTATATCGCCGCAGGAACTGGAGCGCGTCATCTACTTTTCCTCGTACATCATCATGAGTGTCGATGAGCAGCTGAAGGCTCAGGCCTTGGAGGCACTCGAGAAGGAGTACAAGAGCAAGCAGAAAGAAATGAAGTCCTCAGAGAAGAGCGAGAAGCTCTTTGAACAGGCGTTGGAAGATTTGAAAGAGCAGTATCGCGGTACCAAGGACGACATTAAAAACGTGCGCCCGTACCAGATTCTTTCTGAAGTAGACTACTTCAACCTCTCCAGCCGTTTCGGACAGATCTTTACCGCTGGTATCGGAGCCGAAGCTATCCGCAAGATTCTCGAGAAGATTGACATCAAGAAACAGCTGGCCATTTTGCAGGAGGATTTGCGTACCAGTGAAACGCTCGACCAGAAGAAACTGCTGCAGCGCTTGAAAGTGTATCAGGGTTTTGAGAAGGCCAAACTGCGTTTTGAGTGGATGCTGCCGACCGTGATCCCCGTTATTCCGCCGGACCTCCGTCCGATGGTGGCTCTTGATGGTGGTCGTTTTGCTACCTCTGACTTGAACGATTTGTATCGTCGGATTATCAATCGCAACAACCGTTTGAAGAAACTGATGTCCATCGGGGCACCGGAAGTGATTACCCGCAATGAGAAGCGTATGCTTCAGGAAGCCGTGGACGCTCTCTTCGACAACTCAGCCCGCCGGGGACAGGCTTCGACTGCTGCCTCAACCGGTCAGCGCCGAGCGCTCCGTTCGTTGGCCGATGCCCTCAAAGGGAAGCAAGGCCGTTTCCGCCAGAACCTGCTCGGTAAGCGCGTGGACTACTCCGGTCGTTCCGTTATCGTGGTTGGCCCGAAGCTGAAACTTCACCAGTGTGGTCTGCCGAAGAAAATGGCTTTGGAACTTTTCAAGCCGTTCATTATCAACAAGCTGATTGGCAAAGAACTGGCCCACAACGTGCGGACCGCCGGTCGGATGGTAGACGCAGAAACTGAAGAGGCGTATGAAATCCTCGACGAAATCATCGAGCACCACTACGTGCTCTTGAACCGCGCCCCCACCCTGCATCGTCTGTCTATTCAGGCTTTTCAGCCGGTATTGATCGAAGGCAAGGCTATTCGCTTGCATCCGATGGTGTGTAGCGCTTTCAACGCTGACTTCGATGGTGACCAGATGGCTGTTCACGTGCCGTTGACTGACCAGGCCCGTCACGAAAGTGCGACCATCATGCTGTCTTCCAAGAACCTCCTCAAGCCGGCCTCCGGAGAACCGATTGTATCGGCCACCCTGGATATGGTGCTCGGTATTTATTACCTCACGCATATCAAGGCAGAAGGCAAGGGCAAGGGCAAGGCGTTCGGAACCATGGATGAGGCCATCCTGGCTTACCACAACAACATTGTCGCGGTGAACGTCGCGGTGAAACTTTCCTTCGAGGGTAAGATTATTGAAACGTCCGTGGGACGAATTTTGGTGAACGACATCTTGCCGGAGAGCATCCGCTTCGTGAACGAAGAATTGATTAAGAAAGATTTGAAAGTATTGATGTCACGCATCCTTGAGAGCTTGGGTCAAGACGAGGCAGCCAAGTTTGCCGACCGTTTGAAGGACCTGGCGTTCCACAGCGTGTCCCGTTCCGGTATTAGCTGGGGAATGGATGATTTGATCGTACCGAAAGAAAAGCCGGCCCTGATGGCTGCGGCCGAGGTGCGTATCACAGAAGTCAAACATCAGTTCAATATGGGATTACTTACCAACGAAGAGCGCCGCAACCGGGTGATTGAAATTTGGAATGATACCAAGGGGAAAATCACTGACGCGGTGCGCGCTACTATCGACAAAGAGGGTCCGGTGCACGCTATGATTTACTCGAAGGCTCGTGGTTCCGAATCAGTGGTGGTGCAGATGACTGGTATGAAAGGTCTGATGGCCGGCCCGACCGGGGAAACCATCGAACTGCCGGTGAAGAGTTCGTTCAAAGAAGGATTCAACGTGTTGGAATACTTCATTTCCACTCACGGTGCGCGTAAGGGTATGGCTGACACTGCTTTGCGTACGGCTACCGCCGGCTATCTGACTCGTCGTTTGGTTGACGTGTCTCAGGATATCATCGTGCGTGAAGAAGACTGTGGCGACAGCGTCGGTACCTATCTCTATCGTGAGGATTCGGACGCTATTGGCCAGAGCTACGCTACCCGTATTGAGGGACGTGTCACGGCTGAAGCCATCAAGGATCCGGAAACGAAAGCCGTTATTGTCAAAAAGAATACGCTCATTTCCAAGATAGCCGCCAAGGAAATAGAGAGCAAAGCAATCGCCAAGATACGGATTCGTTCATTAGTGGCCTGTCGTTCTCGTCGAGGTGTTTGTCGGCTGTGTTACGGTATTGACTTGGGGAGAAGCGCGTTGGTAGAACTCGGAGCATCGGTTGGAGTGGTGGCCGCTCAGGCTATCGGCGAACCGGGCACCCAGCTCACGATGCGTACCTTCCACGTCGGTGGTGTGGCCGGATCAGATATTACCCAGGGGTTGCCACGAGTGGAAGAAATCTTCGAAGCACGGAATCCGAAGACCGAATCCATCCTGGCGGATGTCGCCGGTCAGGTGAAATCTATCGCCAAGGATAGCGCCAAGGTAGTGAAGATCTATGTCGAAGATAATGACAAGACCATGCATGAATACCAGGTGCCGACCAATGTCACCCTCAAAGTCAAAGAAGGTGATTTGGTAGGTGTCGGAGACGCTCTCTGCGAAGGACATATCGACCTGCGTAAGCTCTTTACCATCATGGGGCAAGAAGCGTTACATCGTTACATCGTTCGCGAGATTGAAGAGATTTATGCGGCACAGGGTGAAGCTATCAATGACAAGCACATTGAAGTCATCATTCGACAGATGATGTCACGTATTCGAGTGACTGATCCGGGAGACACACTGCTTCTGCCCGGGGATATCGTCGAGAAAGACCAGTTCGAAGAAGCCAACGAAGAGGTGCGCGGCAAGAGTGGTCGCGAAGCGGTTGGTGAAGCGATGGTCTTGGGTATCACCAAAGTAGCGCTTTCCACCGAATCATTCCTCTCGGCAGCCTCATTCATGGAGACGGCGCGCGTCCTCATCAACGCGGCCATCCAGGGTAAGGAAGATCGTTTGCGTGGACTGAAGGAAAACGTCATTATCGGACGTCTTATCCCGGCTGGTACCGGTTACCGCGAACCCGGTCAGCCCAGAGCGCAGTAAAGGACTCAGTATTTTTGGACTGAGAGGAGAAAGAAGAGAAAACACCCCTTGCCAAAGGGGTGTTTTTGTGCTATAATTAACTGTACTAGTGATGGAGCGGGTCGAAAGGCTCGTTTTCTTTTTGGCTCGAAGTGGAGAAAAATTGGCGGGCTATTTTTTGTATACTGGCCAGTCCCGTTACGACTTTTCTTTTGAAAAAGAATTTCTTTTTGTGGTATACTAAGGCGGTACAAGCGCCAAGATTAAAAAGAAAGAACCTTATGGGACGAAAGAAAAAAAAGGCGGTAGAAGAGGAAGAACAAGCTTTTACCTTTGAAGACATACTGCATAGTGATGCCAAAAGAAGCATAGCAGCAGTTTTTTTGTTTGCTCTGGCACTCTTGTTCCTTCTGGGATTTTTTGGGAGTGCGGGTATCGTCGGAGATTGGTTTGATACGGGATTGGGGATGCTGTTGGGTTACGGTAAATGGCTTTCACCGCTTCTCCTGGTTATTGCCGGGCTGATGTTTTTGAAGCGGCGGACAACTACCTTGGCTGATGCAGTCAAGTTCATCGGCTTGGTAGTCAGTTTTTTTGCGGTCTTAGGACTGCTGCATCTCTATAGCGGTGAAGGGACGAAGGCCTTTTTGAAGATTGCTCAGGCGGGGCAGGGTGGTGGCTTTATCGGTTTTGCCTTTGCCTTTGTCTTGTGGAACTTCACGGGGAAATTGGCCGGTACCATTATTCTCTTGGCACTTTTCGCGGTTGGCATGATTGCGGCTTTCAATGTTTCTTTGATGCATACTTTTGAGAGGATGAGTGAACGGTGGCGAGGGAAAGAAGGAGATGAGGTTTTGGAAGAAGACACTGTAGATGGGGCCGAGAGTGAGCTGCCATCACCTTTGGCTGATGAAGCGCTTTCTGAAAGTATTTCGGAGAACATGCCGGCGGAAGTGGCAGTGGAATTGGAAGCTAATAATATCCGTAAATTGGAATTTGGAGGAGAAGAAGGGACGCCCACTGCTGATTCGGATGATGAGGAAGTTTTGGTACCAGCCTTTATGCGTCCGAAAAAATCGGCGCGCCGCCGGAGCGCTTATGCCTGGGAATTGCCGGCCGTCGATCTCTTGGAATCAACCACTGGCCAAGCGGTAGGGGGAGATACGGAGCGGAACAAGCATATTATTCAGAGCACACTCAAACATTTTGGTATCGTCGTGGAGCCAGGCGAAATCCGGGTCGGTCCGACGGTCACTCAGTATACGTTTCGGCCGGCCTTCGGTGTAAAACTGTCACGCATTACCACGTTGAGTAACGATTTGGCGCTGGCTTTGGCGGCCAAGTCTATTCGCATCGAAGCTCCTATCCCGGGCCAGGCGCTCATCGGTATCGAGGTACCGAACCAGTCGGTGGCCACGGTCCGTTTGAAGGCGGTCTTGGAGAGCCAAGAGTTTAAGAATCGCAAGTCCGAGTTAACCTTGGTGTTGGGAGAAGATGTAGCCGGGAAACACGTTTTGGCTGACCTGGCAAAAATGCCACACGTGCTCATCGCCGGACGGACCGGGTCAGGAAAAAGTGTTTGTATGAACACGCTTTTGCTTTCTCTTTTGTATCAGAATTCGCCGGAGGATTTGCAGCTTATCTTAGTCGATCCCAAGCGCGTTTCTTTTTCTCGCTATAACGGTATCCCGCATTTGAAAACGCCCGTGGTGGTGGAAAACAAGAAGGTGATCAGCGTCTTGCGTTGGGCGGTGGTGCAGATGGACCACCGGTACAAGATGCTGGAAGAGGCCCGGGTGCAGGATATCCAGTCCTACCGCGAGCTGGTGGCCCAGGGCGAGAAAAGAAAAATCATCAACGCGGAAACCAGTACTGTTACGGAGGAGCTTTTCCCGACCATGCCGTATATCGTTATCATGATTGATGAAATGGCGGATTTGATGGCCACCTACGGGAAAGAAGTAGAGGGCTCTATCGTTCGTTTGGCATCCCTGTCTCGGGCCGTCGGTATTCATCTGGTGCTGGCCACCCAGCGCCCGGAAGCTACGGTTATTACGGGATTGATTAAGGCCAACATACCGGCTCGTATTTCCTTTCAGCTCAAATCACAGATTGATTCACGTACTATTCTGGACAGCGGTGGCGCCGAGAAATTGCTGGGTAACGGTGATATGCTCTATTCGGCGGCTGATGGCAAGGAAATGCGCCGTATCCAGGGTGTTTTCGTTTCTGATGATGAGATTAAACGGGTGACCACTTTTCTCTACAAACAGAAACAGGATGTGGGAGGAGACGAAATTGGTGGAGATGTGGATGATGAGGGGGCTGATGATGATATCGCCCAGGCTATGGAGGGTCTGGATGAAGGCGCCAAGGCCGATGATTTGTATGAAGAGGTGCGCCGGATAGTTATTGATACCGGTCGGGCTTCGACTACCAATCTACAGACCACGTTTGGTATCGGGTATCCGCGCGCAGCTCGCTTGATGCATCTTTTGGAGGAAAACGGGGTGGTGGGTATGGTTGATGGCAAGAAAAAAGTGCTTTTGAGCAAAGCGGAGGGCGAAGCTTCTTCTGATGACGAAGAAAAATCATATGGTGATGAGCACCTGTCTCTCCAGTCTGATCGGGATAAATGGCAAGCATAGGGAGATAATTGATAAGAGATGAATGATGAATGATGCCAAAAGAATTTTCGGTATCAGACGTCTGGCATCTTATAGACTGTCAGTATGGTGAATGCTGGATTTACGAGAAAAAAAGTTGAGTCGCTGACCTTGGGTGAGAAGCTCAAGAAGCTCCGCGGAGATTTCCATATGACTTTGCCGGAGATTTCCAAGGCGACGAGAATCCAGGTGAAGTATCTGGAGTTTTTGGAAAACGGCGCCTATGAAAAATTGCCGGCCGATGTCTATGTCCGTGGTTTCCTTAGGAGTTACGCCCGCTATCTTAATATTGATGAACAGGCGTTTATCAAACTCTATGAACGGGAGCGTCATATTCAGAAAAACTTGGGGCACGAGGCTCAAAAACCTTCCCAGGCCAAGCTGCTGTCTCCGACCTCACTGGTCATTAGTTCCCGTTCACTCATCTTAGGTGCAATCGTGCTGTTGGTAGGGGGTGCCTTTTTTTACATTTATCAAGAATTCAAAAGCTTTGCCGCCACGCCGCGGCTGGTCATCATGGAGCCGCAAAGCGGGACGACTATTATGGCCAATGAAGTGGTGCTCAAAGGAGAAACCGATAAGGGGGCCAGCGTTGTTATCAACAACCAGTCCGTTTTTGTTGGGAGTAACGGGGAGTTCTCTGAAAAACTGCTGCTGCAGCCCGGGATTAATACCGTGACCGTCGTGGCCACCAATCGTTTTGATAAGGAGAAATCAGCGGTGCTGTCCTTGGAAGCGCGTTACTCAGTCGCAGAAACGGCTGCGGAAAAAATCAGCACACCAGAGGTACAGGATTCTTTCCGTGTCACGCTCTCGGCCCATGCTCTTCCAGTGGATATCAGCGTTATGGCAGATGGCGTGGTGATATTCAACGGGACGCTCTCGGCTCAGGAGCAGAAAGTGTATGTTGCCAAAGAACGGATCAGTGTGTCGTCGAATCACGGTGAGAGCACGTTCGTGCGCTTTAATGAAGGAGAGGAAGAAGCGTTGACGACCAAAATTGGGGCGGCAAAGGGAGTAGTGTTTATCCCGTCGGGCAGGGGCGAGTAGACGGTTTTTGTTATGTATGTTAGTATGTAAGTAGAGTAAACAATGTAGTCTAACATCCAAGATAATTTCTTATGGCCAAGACAAAACAAACAGAGGTGTCGGGGAAAGATAAATTGAAGAGCGTGGTGGATACCATCGAAGAAAAGTTTGGTGAAGGTATCATTATGAAGCTGGGGGATATGCGTAAAGTAGATGTCGAGGCTATCCCGACTGGCTCGGTGTCTATCGATATCGCTCTCGGTATCGGTGGGGTGCCGCGCGGACGCATCGTGGAAATCTATGGCCCGGAATCTTCCGGCAAGACGACTCTGTCGCTTCATATCGTGGCCAATGCCCAAAAGGCCGGAGGTATCGCCGCTTACGTCGATGCAGAACACGCCCTTGATCCTGAATATGCCAAGCGTATCGGAGTCAATACGGCGGACCTGCTTATCTCTCAGCCGGACACTGGCGAACAGGCGCTCGATATCGTCGAGACCTTGGTGCGTTCCAATATGGTGGATGTTATTGTTATCGATTCAGTCGCAGCACTGGTGCCCAAGGCGGAAATCGAAGGCGAGATGGGGGATCAACATGTCGGTCGCCAGGCGCGGCTCATGTCGCAGGCCCTACGAAAATTGACCGCCATTATTTCGCGTTCCAACGTGGTGGTGATTTTCATCAATCAGATCCGCATGAAGATCGGGGTGATGTTTGGCAACCCGGAGACCACGAGTGGCGGTCAGGCCCTGAAGTTTTATTCTTCCGTACGTCTGGAAATTCGTCGCAGCGCTCAGATCAAGCGAGGAGAAGACGTGGTAGGCAATCGCGTGAAGGTGAAAGTAGTCAAAAACAAAGTAGCCGCGCCCTTCAAGACCGCGGAATTCGACATCATGTACAACGAGGGCATTTCTTTGGCTGGCGATTTGTTGGATACTGGGGTGAAGTATGGCGTAGTGAAAAAATCAGGCAATTCTTTCATCCTGGGCGAATTGAAATTGGGGGCCGGTCGCGAAAGCGCCAAAACCTTTCTCAAAGAAAACCCCAAAGTCCTTCATGAAATCGAGAAGGGGATTATGAAACAGTCGAAGGAGGCTTTGCCGATGGCCGCCGAAGAAGAAAAATAATCGGCCGGTATTTTCAGGAAAAGAAAAAAGGCGCTGCCGTCGATGCGGAGCGCCTTTGTTGTTTGCTTTGCCCTCAGATGGTTGCTTGAGGGAGGATGATGTCGTGTTCTACGTGAGCGAAGCACGAAGAGCCATGATGGCCATGAGCAGGAACATGAGGCAGGAGCTCGTGTGCTTCCTCGATGGTGACCATGCGTTGGTCGGTGGTCAGGATGATTCTGACATCGAGTGTCGGCAGAGGTCCGTGAGAGCGGGAGAAATGGTGCGTGGCACCGGCGAGGAGCTTTTCAGCGCTTTTGACATGGAAACGCAAATCACTTTGAGCGCCGCTGCCGAGTTTTTCTTGCAAATGTATACCGCAGTAGCGACAATTGGTATGCGGCCAGATGTGGATGGTGGTTGTTCTGGCAATATCACGCCAGCTGGTGAGTAGCTCGTAGAAAGCTACTCGGCAATCGGTCTTACCAACCAACATATGCACTCCGCCTGGCAGTCGAACGATATCCTTTCCTTCAAGTGCTCCGCCTTGCATACGGATGCTGTGAATGGCGCCGGAAACAATGCCGTCAATCCGGTCATCATAACAGGTAATAATGACGTGCCGGTCTGGCTCATCGCCCTCGCTCTTTTCTTGGTGTAGCATGGGATCCTCTTTCTTGCTTGTTTGTCGAAAGTACCACTAAAAAAACAAAAGCTGATCTTGCCACGGAAGTCTTCCTTGGGGGGATGCCCCAAGAGTCGACTTAGGTAACAGGACCAACCTTCACAGTATCTGAAAAAAAGCCCTTTCTGTCAATCCTGTTACAAATTTACAGTGATGTGGCATCCTCGGGCGTTACTTAAGCCGTGAGACGCTTCTGTCAGTGGTTTTATGTGGGGCACGAAGCATGCTTATTTGTAACGGAGCTACTCGTTTGAGCTCGTATGGTATACTGTTTCTATATGTTCAATAGTAAAATGGCATTTTTGTTGCTCTTGGCCGGCGGAGTCATCGCTTCCGCGGTGTTTTTGGTATCTCCCAGAATGGTCCAGGCTGATGATTCGGCTGACTCTATCCAAAATGATATCAGCAAGATTGAAAAGAAATTGAAAGATGCTCAGAAGAAACAGGACGTCCTCCAGTCGGATCTTTCTCAAATCAGCTCATCGCTCACAACAACCCAGCAGCTTATTCTGCGCACTCAGAACCTGCTCGATCAAACGTCACAGACTATCGATCAGAAAGAAAAAGAGATTGCCAATTTGGAACAGCAGTTGGACTTGGAAAAAAAGGTTCTCTCTGGCTTGTTGCAAGAGTTGTATGTCAATGGCCAGGTGCCCTTGGTAGAGGTGATGCTGAGTGGAGAAGCGCTGCGGAATTTCTTTGCGGAGAACGACGGCCTGCTCTCTACTCAGGAGAAAATGCGGGATGTGATGACAGAAATTAAAGGGATGAAAGAAAAGGTCTCAGCAGAAAAGTCATCTTTGGAGGACGCTAAGAAGGACAGCGAAACGCTTTTAGCTATCAAGAATCGACAGAAGCAGACGTTGGTGTCTGAGAAGATAGAAACCCAAGGCGACCTGGAGGACCAACAATCGACTGTTGCGGAATTGCAGTCCAAGTTGAATGAATTGAAGGGGGATTTGAATAAGTTACTGGGCAAAAGTTACGATGCCAAGAATATCAAGGATGCCATCAAGTTCGCGGCCAAGCAAACCGGAGTGCGCGAAGGATTCCTTTTTGGGATGCTTTCAGTAGAGTCGCGTCTGGGAGCTTCGGTCGGGGGTTGTACCGCTAAACAGAGTCGGATGAGTAGTTATCGCTTGGGCATTTTTAAATCCATTGCTAAAGAGCTGGGCTATGATTACACCAAGTTGAAAGTATCTTGTCCGCCCGCCAGTTACAAAGGGACGGGTGGGGCGATGGGGGCGGCCCAGTTCATGTCCGACACCTGGCAGGGTTATAAGAGTATCATCGCTTCGCGAACTGGTAATAATCCTCCCGACCCGTGGAACCTGACTGATGGAGTGGTGGCCATGGCATCGAAACTAGCCAATGACGGCGGTACCAAAAGTGGCAGCACATCGATTACCAGCCCCTGTACGGGCAAGAAAACGAGTGTCAAGTGGGAAGTGTATGCCTCTATGCGTTATTTGGGCTGGTCTTGCTACGCACTCAACAATTATGCCAAAACTATTCAGAGTCTTTCAGGAAACTACAAAAACCTTTAAAATTTCTTTTTTGGCTTGACAAAAGAGCGAAATATGCTATGTTGAGCGCAAGTGGAGAATAGGGTGAATACCCTATTTTTCATGACTTTTCAGCTCACGAGAGCTTTTTCTTTGACAATCTATATAGGAGGTCCATCATGCGATCTTATACTCTGTTCCGCGTTTGGCTCGTCGGGGGTCTCCTGGCGCTTTTAACGGCTTGTGGCGGAGGAGGTGACGGCGCGAGTGCATCGGCGCCTACTCCTACGCCCACGCCCACTCCAACGGACGTTACTGCTCCCACAGTGGTGTCAGTGATACCGACCAGCGGCGCTACTATCCCAGTCGGCCAGGTGTTTACGCTTACCTTTTCCGAGGCCATAGCGTGTCCTCAGGCGGTGACTGAAGGCTCCTTTGGAGCCATCACTGGATCGGCTGCCTGTATTTCGTCCAACACGGCCGGCAAGGGGGTTATCACTGTGGTGCCTGCGGCACCGCTGTACTTTGATACCCAGTACACCTTGACCCTCAGCGGGTTTAAGGATTTGGCCGGCAATGTTGGTGTTCCCTACGCGAGTTCGTTTACCACCGAAAAACTCCCAGGTGTTTCTGGAAGGAAAATCTTCGTGGCCAACGACCTGGGGAATACCAGTGGAGCAAATGGCTCGGTAACACTCATCGATGGGGTTACCCAGACCATCACCGAGCGAGTAACTTTCCCGTCGGCGCCAGGGTACTTTGGCAGTACCTATCTCGACATCGACGCCGGGACGGGGACGGTTTATTCGGCCAGTCGAGCGACATTCGTTTTGCATCGTTTCGAGCTGGCGACGGGCAAGGTGTTGCCTTCATTGGTACTCGACCCCACGGAACAGCCTGGCTACATTCACGGCATTTATGGCCTGGCGCATTCCGATAAGGCGGTGTGCGTGACTCTGGGACGTCCGGGCTTTCCCAATGCCAGTTACTACTGGCACAACAAGATGGAATGTTTCGACCGAGCCACGGGCAAGCGTGTCTTTTTGAGTGCTGTGGATTTTGTGGCCGGCTCGGGACAGGCTCCGGTCAAGCTGCTCTATTCAGCGAAGCGTGGTACATTTTACGCCGTGGCAGCAGATGAGAGTAGTCTCTTGGCGTCTCAGGTCCTGGATGGCTACAAAGTCCGCCCGGGCTTTGGTCCCGGGACAAGCGGCCGAGTGACGGAAATCGACGCCACTACGTATCAGGTGACTCGCACCTGGACTATTGGCTCGGCTCCCAATGATGCGGCGTTCCGTGGCGACAAGCTCTATGTCGTCAACGCTGGCGACAAGTCGTTGTCCATTATCGACTTGGCGGCCACCGATACCACCAAAGCAGTGGCGACGGTCACGTGGGGGGCAGCGTATGGCCCCTATGAGAATCCGCTGGGCATTGCTATCGACGAAGCCAGTGGGGTGTATTACCTCTCGGACTATCTGACCTCGGTGCGGAAGTATTCCTTGACGGACAATCGTGAGATTGGCCGCATCGTGCTGGGCAGCGAGACTGAGGCCGTCACCATCATCGGGGGCAAGCTGTGGGTAACGTCTCTTCTTGACTATCCAGCCGACACGTTGCTCAATACGGTCTACGTCGTGGACTTGGGCACGGATACGGTGGAGCGTACCTTCCCGGCTATCGGAGACAAGCCCCGCTCAATCATCTTTTACGACCCGGCACCGTAATCGGGCATCGTCTTCTCATACCCGCTTTGTTGCTTCGCTGATATCATCAGTGAACAATCGAGCGGGTTTTTCTTTTTTTATGGTATAATTATTAAGTACAAAACAAATAGTAAAAAATACAAAGGTATGCATTTATTTTTGAGAAGATTTTTCCAAGGGGGTATAGTATTTTTTTTCACTCTTTTTCTTTTTGGGCAGGGGATTCCGCCGGCTCGGGCAGGTTTTGCTGATTTTGTTCTCACGTATGTTTGTCCGATTGGCAGACCTGGCAGACCGGTTTTATGTCCGGAGGCTACGGCTGTTTGGTATAATTTTAGTGCTGGAGATACCTACACTCCTGGCCAAACAATCAGCGTTGACCTTTCGATAGGAAGTGATGATCATCCGGTAGAGCCGTTATGTCCTTTTGTTTCGTTAGGTATCAATAATTCTAATTATACTGGGGACCTTATCCCGGGCTGTTACACGGCGCGAGATCTCCGAGGGGGAACTTTCTTGTCGTTTACTATGACAGCTCCTTTGACTCCTGGGCCATTCACTCTCAATATATCTGTAGGTTTGAGCGGGTACCGCAGTCCTTCTGTTAAATCTATCCCCCTGACCGTTGTCGCGGCCCCCGTCCCTGCTGCCACTATTTCTGCGGCCGTTATCGTGGCGGAGGCGCCTACGTGGTGGGGGCGGACTTTGGCTTATTTGACTGGTCGGGACCATCCGGCCTATGCCAGCGGTCCTAATGCCACTATCTCGACAGGCGGTACAGCTCGGATATCTTGGAATGCTTTAAATGCTACTACCTGCAGCATCAGGCGTAACGGCATACCATTTTCTACGGCTCTAAACGGTTCCCAGGATTTCTCTGGTTTACTGGCTGGTACCTACACCTTTACTATCAGTTGTAGTGGACCTGGCGGCAGTGCCAATGATAGCGTACAGGTCATTGTGATCGCTCCGGCAGCCTCGTTTAACAGCACAAGCTTCGCTCCCAGCAGCGTCAACGTTGGGGGGTCTTCGACCCTTTCTTGGAGTACAAGTAATGCCACTTCGCTTGATGCTTGGTGTGACGGGGCTACGGCGGCGGACAATGCCTGGCGCCAAATCGGTATCAGTGCCGGGAGCACCAGCAAGACCGTGACCGCTACCGCCCCCATGGCTGGCACTACTGCCAACTGCCACCTGCAGGCCTATGGCCCCGGCGGGGCGAGTGGCGTGTACAATTTTTCTTGGGCGGTTAATACTGCTGCTAATGATGGCGTTTGTGCCATCAGTCACTATAATTGTGGTGTCGGAACGAGTATCAATAATAGTGACAATTTCAATGATTGGACCTGGACCTGTCAGGGCTCTGGGGCCGGGCTTAGCCCTAGTTGTCTGGAAAATAAAACGCAGACTATTACGGCTTCAGCTGGAGCTGGTGGAATCATTTCTCCCTCGGGCAACGTGGTGGTCAATCGTGGGACCAGTCCAGCCTTCACCATCACCCCGAGCGGCGGCTACAACATCTCCTCAGTCATCGTCGATGGCTGGCTAAACGTAGGACCGGTTAGTTCCTACACCTTCAACAGCGTCACGAGTAATCACTCTATCGCTGCTTCGTTCACCGCTTCTTGTGCTCCCAATCAAGGAAGCGCCTGTACCTCTGCTCTCAATGTCTGTGGTATGACTAATACTGGAAGCATCGATTGTTCTGGTACCTGTAGTGCCTCCACTCCCGCCGACAGTCTCTGTCCTCCACCATCTCCTTCCGTCACCTTCACCATCAACGGTTCTACTGGTCTGGTCAGTCTTACCAGAGGAGATGCCCGTAACTTTGCCTGGTCAGTCAGTAATGCCTCTTCATGTACCGCCTTTTCCAATGATGGCTGGGCAGGCAGCAAGTCCGTACCTAATGGCAATGAGTCACTCTCAGCCAACGTCACCTCCAACCATACCCTCCAGTGTAGTGGTCCTGGTGGTACCACGAGCAAGAGCGTCCTGGTCAATGTCTCCTGTGTCCCATCTACCGGTAACTACGGAGCCTGCAACTGCACCAATGAAACCAAGACCCGTACCAATACCAATGCTGCTTGTCTGCCTTGGAACGAAGCCACTGATTGTTCTAATGCTGAAAAGAACATCTGTCGGACCGAAAGCTACAACTGGAAAGAAGTAGCTCCTTAGGAAAAGCATACGAAGTATTTAATCGTAAAAAAATCTATGCATATCAAACAGGCCCTTTTTGTTGTGATAGTACTAGCCACTCTCTTCGGATGGCAGTCACCAGCCCAAGCAGCCAATGAGGTCACTTGTGCCCCGAATAGTCCGGTCAAGGAGAACAATACCTTTACCCTGACAGCTGGTGAAGCGGTGGTGTTTACTTGTACGGTGAAGAATG